>NZ_CP134950.1 GCF_032116555.1 Halobaculum sp. XH14 | reverse complement strand
GTGCATAGATTAGGTATATGAATTGAACGGATGGATTTGATGCGTGGGTTAGAATAGCTCTCGCGAGCAACGAAGAGACAGGCGAGAAATAGCGCTTCCTCTACCCACTATGAGGAACAGATATCACACAATAGGAAATTGATCAGTAGATCCTCCGTCACCAGAAAGGCAGAAATACCAGAGACGGCTCTAATCAGCAGCCTCTGTCGGTTCTTCCCAAGGAATATCCTGCTTATGGACTACTGCAAGCTTTGAGCTGTCATCGTCTTCGATTACACTGAGTCCCCGCTGAACGAGGGTATGCACCTGCCCAGCAGACTCTGGGAACGAAAATTGGTCATCCTCCGCGTCTGCGCGAAGCTCCAGATAGTGAAGATACAACCTGAACCTGGTATCCGCCCCAATCGGCCACCACACTGTGCCAATTTGACCATCGATCTGATCGTCCCACTGCTCCACTAGTTCACGAAGATCGTCGACGAGCTCCTCACCCGAGGCACGGAGGCGAAGAGATGGTTCTCCCTCACGCTCTATATCATCAATGACCTTCCGAAGAAGTGGCTCTGACTCCACGGCAGTCGGGGAGGTTTGATCCGCTTCGAGAAGCTGTTCTAAGCGCCGAGTTCCTCCCGACGGGCAGCGACAGCATACGCCACGTTGTACTCATCGTCTGGAAAAATTTCGTGCTGCGCTGGCTGCTGCGGTTGATGCACGGAATCGGTGGTGGATGAACTAAACAAGGTCTCGAAGAGGCCCATATTGGGCGTCCGAAAGGCATCTATAAGTACTTCGTGCCAACGTTCCCAGACACCTCGACTCGAATAGTTAGGACGGTTCGTATGAACCCCATCCCGCTATATGTAGAGCGACACCCACCAGTCGAAATCCTGGTTTACGTAATGTGCATCTAGAAACTAGCCAAGTACTTGATGAGTGGCTAACCGACTAGAAGCCACTCCGACCGAATCGTACCCGCTATTGACGTCTCAACAGAGCTTCTTCACTAGGTTGTGTGGCTCTCAATAATGAGGTTCGTTGATATAAACAGCAACTCCCTCTCGCGGCCGTGAGATATCGGTTATCCGGCCGGCGAAAGCTTATGGTAGCTCTTTTCCTATCAATTGGTGAGAATCGAGTGTCAAATACACTGCTCACATAGAAAAACACCAAGAGCATGAATAGAACACCTGTCTCCTCCAGCAACCTTCGAAGTGTCGGCTACGACTCCGCAACAAATACCCTGGAAATCGAGTTCCACGGTGGCCGGGTGTACCAGTACTTCAACGTCCCGGAATCGGTCTACAACGGGTTGATGAACGCCGCATCACACGGCAAATACCATCACCGACGCATCAAGGACAAATTTCCATATGAGCGAATCCGATAACACCGACCCATTCGAATTTGAGCAGCCGGAATTTGATCCCTCAGAAACCTCATTACGGATCGAAAACGAGGAACTCGCTGATCTTTCAGACCAAGAGTTAGATCGACTTGAACGAGCAGCGAGTGCGCTAGCGGAATACGAACAGGCCGCCGCCGACCGAGAGCGGGCAATAACTGAACGGGCGAACGCTGTCGCAGCACAGGAGAATGCCCGGGCAAAACGAGTGTTCCTTGAACGGATCGGCGAAAAGTACCTCCCCTATGCAGGTTTCCTTGTATTTGGATTCATCCCACTGGTCGTCGGTATGACGCAGGTGCTCCAATTCACGGACATCCGGCTCTGGGTCGGAAGTGGCATTCTCGGATTGGGACTCATCATTGCCCTCGCCCTCCTAGCCCTCGCTGACTGGGATCGGATATCCTCACTGCTTAACCGATAAATCTAGTAGAGCAGGTACTCGCGGAGAGTACGATTCTAGGATGTAGGCCCGTATCCAACTACCAGAAAAGTAGTCGGACAGATCGTGTTCCTGTCGCTGACTATCCTGTAATCCTGTAGAATTATACCAAGAGCGGGTAAACCTGCGCGGAAGGATGTACGATCTCACTGGCTTCCAACGTGATCTGCTCACGGTCACTGCAGGTATCGAGGAACCTCACGGCCTCGCAATCAAAGACGAACTCGAAAAGTACTACGAATCAGAGATCCACCACGGACGTCTCTATCCCAACCTCGATACGCTGGTCGAAAAGGGGCTCGTCGAGAAAGGAGAGAAAGATCGCCGGACAAACGTCTATACAGTTACCAAACGCGGTCAGCGAGAACTCGAAGCTCGACGTGACTGGGAACGCCAGTACGTCGATCTATAACTCGTACCGAGCGATTTCACTACAGCCGCACTCGGGACAGGATTCCTGGCCTTCATCTAAACTGGTCCCGCAAGACCGACATTCGAACAGTTCCGTTGTATCAGTCGAGCTCGGTGACAGCCGCTTTAAGACGCGTAACATAGAGACTCACTGTGGGTCGACGACGTCCCGACACTCGGGACATTCGGCCCAGACACCGCCTGCATACTCTATCAGCGTATGATGAGACAGAATCTCACTACCGCAGTGCGGGCAGTCACCGAGGTGTGGGGCCTGAGTGCTCATATGAATGTGAAGCGTGTGACGGAGGGACGCACTGCCCTCTGCTTCTCTCTAAGGGTACGGGCCCACATATATCTCAGTGAACCAAAGTGAAAGTGGTAGCAGAGATGAGTCTCCTCGACGAGAAGGCCATCTCAGCGAAGGAGGAGTGAAAATCACCAATACGGCATTTGCCAAGATAGCCCTCACCAGATCGAGGACGACGTATCGTGGCGGCACCTCCTCGCCAAGTCCGACCTCATAGATTGCGTTTATAGATTGGAGCGCTGTCCGATTAAATTCGAGGAGGATGCCGATCTGCTGTAAGCTCAGTAGTCGATGAAGAGACACATTGGTGTTCCCCAAAGTGGCTTAGTATGGATCAAAGCGCGATTCAAGATTCGAGAGATAGGCGCTTACAGTATCAATATCAGCCGGCAGCAACCCGATCTGTATTGGCCCCCAATCTTCACCTTTCGCTTCGAGTTCCGCTTCCAAGGAATTCAGCGTTTCTTTGTAGTAGTTTTGCTCGAAGTGAGGAAGCCGTTGATCCTCGTCGACCTCCTTCGAGACGAGGAGAAGTAAGTCAAGCAGCGCCTCAAACTCCCGTGAACGCTCCTCAAAGCGCGTATCTGACGGGATATATTCGGAGAGAATCGGTCGGACAGCAGATTTCAGACGCGGTCGCAGATTCCGATTTCCCCAGCCTCCGTCGGGAAATTCGGTCCCAATTTCCCACGGATGAATCTGCCGAAGCGGGGCAACATCACCCCGCAAGTTCTCGAGTTCAGGTTCACGCAGAACTGCTCGCACGGCATCCCAATTAGCAACTTCCATACCTGTGATGCCCACCGCGTACGAAAGATAAGCAATCGGATATCGCTGTCTAAGCGCCATCCACGACCCCATACGGGTACGGCTTTCAGGACTTGGCGGTGAGCCTAAGCGCTCGATCATATTTTCTAATGCGAAGCGACCACCGTTCTCGCCTTTCGGCCCCCAGTAGGCACACGTGGCAGCTGCGGTCGCCAAGACACTCAGTTCCTGTTCATAGCTCTCAAACCGCTGGTATACAGCGTCGCGATCAACCTCGTGATCAAGTGAATATCGTTCCTCGGAGAAGATCCGTTGATACACCCGTTCTGTTTCCTCTCGGAAGAGATCGCCGAGAGCAATGTTCTTCTCTGATTGGCTCAGATACCGTTTGGTGCGTTCCCGGGCGATTTCGTTAGTTAATGGTCCCTCGCGTTCTGCGCCTTCGAGAGCGCGGACGTTCTCCGTGAGCGTTGTAAAAAAGGCGGCTGCGCCATCAATAGGGATCTGTATTGCATCCCGGTCATCGATGATCGCACGTGCTTCGTCTTCCAAGCCGCCATAGTTCGCCCAGTATGTAGGATAGCGGTCACACGCGTTGTCCGTTAGAAGCTCCTGCAGGGCAGTATCATAGCGTGCTGACCACCCACAGACGATGAGCCCGTATTCTGAGAAAACCTGACTGAGAAGGTTCGCAACACTATCCTCGTACTCGTCAAGCTCGTCAGAGACGTTCTTCAGATTGACATCCTTGTAGTCACCGTTGACTTTGAGGATGAGCGATTCTTGATGTTGCAGCGGTTCTGCCTCTCGGACGTCCCTGGCGGATGATGTGACCAGCGGAGTGAGCTCCCGATCAATGAAGGAGTGCTCGAGTAATCGGTCAAAGTTTGTCGTGATGATGATCCCGATATACCCTTCCTCAACTAACCAAGCAATATTCTTGTGAGCCTCGGTAGGGAGTTTTTCACCTTGTTCACGTTCGAGAGCAGTCGGCTCGAAGTATTTTTCCAGCAGCGATCGTCGCTCTTCCTTTGATTGAGCGACCTGCTCAATGACATTGTCGTATCTCGCTTCTTCGTCGAATGTATTCTCATACCACTCGGAGGGGGCCGATTCGATCTCTTCGTCGTACTGGTCAGCAATTTTTCGGATGAGGTCCTGGACAATATCCCATCCAGTAGGGATGCCAGCCTCTGTAGAAGCTCCTGAACCCAGTAATAAGGCGAAGACGCCAGGGTTGTTTTTTACTGAGAAGGAAAGCTTTGTTTCGTTGTTGACCATGTCAGAGCATCCCAGTGGGAGCCAATAGTTCCATTGTTCGCACTCACGTTGCGACGGGGGCTCTGAGCACCGGCATCAACCCGAGCCCTCTGTGATTGCACCACTGGTCGATCACAAGTGGGCTCGCAACCGATATTTAAAGAAGTAGCTGGCAGTACTTCCACAGGCCATTTTTATACGATTTCCTACCCGACATATTGGTACAGATGAGCGAAAACGAACCGCTAGCGGACACACATGGGAGCCCCGCATACGCACTAACCGGAGCTGAACGGAGGTATATCCGGTCGGGAGACCCAGGGGGCGAATCGAAAACGAATATGGAGGCCCGAATCGAGACGAAGATCAACCGCCTCGGATATCGGATCGACCACCTGTTAGCGGACATTTTCTTACTCCACGCGAACGACTATCTCACAGAGGGGTCGTGGAAGGACGGATGGGTTGGTCTACTCGGATTCGACGAGTACCCCGTCCAACCGTCAACCCGAAGGAAAAGAGCCCCAGAGCTTACCGATTTTGAAGAGCCCAGCAATGACTCGGAGATCGTAGAAGCGTGTCGGATGGCCTCTGACACTGAGACAGACATCGGCCGTCCGATGTCGAGTACGAAGGAATTCGGCAGGGATATCGGTGAGCTAGCCCGGAAACTCTCACTTGCTCCGGGTGAGATGGACGAAGACGAAGTGCTACAAGATATTGCCTACGGCTTTCTTGAAGGGCTCTATTTCGACCACAGACCAGCCGGACTCGGTGATCAATTAATGCAGCAACGGCAAAAGTACATGAACGAGATCATTTCAGCCCTTCAAAAACAGCTCGAGCATGAGCTGACATACGATCGTGAATGGGCTGAATGGGAGCGTGAGTGGCGAGTGCAAGGCGATCTGTGGGATGAACATCGAACGGCGATGATCTCCCGGCTTAGAGAGATCCTCAACGAAGCACCGGAACCGATTGCCCCTCGACGATCGATGTCAGAGTTCCGTTCTCGGGTGCTCGAAAAGCGAGGCGATACTGACTCGCA
The DNA here is from genome assembly GCF_032116555.1 of Halobaculum sp. XH14. Lineage (NCBI taxonomy): Archaea > Methanobacteriati > Methanobacteriota > Halobacteria > Halobacteriales > Haloferacaceae > Halorarum > Halorarum halobium. The sequence goes on along the minus strand of NZ_CP134950.1, from coordinate 152,979 downwards.
GGAAACAGGAGTGAACGAGAGGGGTATCGACTGTCGGGATCTTCTCTTCGTTTTGATCGACAACAGCATCGAGTCGGATTATCCAGTCGGATCATCTGGACACTGGGGTGGTTTTCAAGCCGAACACGGTCCAGCAGAGCAGTTTGAGCTAGAGGAGTTCATCCAATATGACCGTGTGGTAACCCTAGTCGAAGAGTGTAGAATTCTAGAACGGAATATTTTGTATCGCCATTGTCGGACAGATGCCGATCGAATCCAGGAGAAGAAAACTCGCGGACTAGATGCGCTTGACGTATTTTCGGCCATTCACAACAGTAAGGGCGCGATCAGTTCGAAACAGATAGCACGGGATATCGGTTCCGAAACATCATATCAAGGGCAAGTCACCCAGATCTGTACGGATCTTGCGGGCCGAAAGTGGGAGCAGCGGCCTGTACTAACCGGGAGTAAGGATGGGTGGGAGCTGACCGCGTATGGTAGGTTATTGGCCGAATGTATGTTTGATGAATCACAGTCTGTCCTCATGCGGACGTTCGGACCAGCGGTTAGTACTGACTTGATTATCCAAGCGGCGACCGAAATTGACGAGAACCTCAGCTAAGAGTACGGCTGTAGACCCGGTGGAAAGATATGCTCCCCAATCTCCAGATGGGAGGTAAAGTGACTCTGTTGAAATCCTCAGTCGTCGATAGATCGTTGAGGCCGCGTTGAATATAGAGCACGTGTCTCGTTCGTAAAAGCTGACAGTGCAACGAATACGAAATTATGGCTAGGACGGCAGTACGGCCTGGCTGCTAGGTCTTGTTTCTTATCGTGTCTGGAATTTAAATGGAAGTATCAAATGATGGGCAGAGTAGGGATCATACCCCCGACAGAATCACGCATCATCTCCCAATTCAATCCTCACAGCTGCGTTGTCTCGGATAGTGGGGTTCTTCGAGAGGACAGAGGCCACAGCCAGCAGATACTCAGCCTCAATGTCCTCAGACGTCCCGTACGCACAATATAGCGGATGTTCCGGAATCTGCTCATTCGTAGGGGTCGCAGTTCTGTCGGGGAGCCACTCTGCTTGGTCTAACGGAAGACGAGTACACTGGTCAAGTCGAATGTAGTCTCCACGGATCGCATAACAGGCGTCCACATCCTCCCGATTGTCGGTATTCAGTCCTACCTCTTCGAGGGAATCAAAGGAGTCAGTGACGCTATTGATGGCTTGTCGTGACTGAACACCAAGAAATGGCTCAGATTGGGGAACATAGAGATGGGTTGGATCGTAGACCTCTGACAGCGGCTTTACGAGATTATTATGCGTAATCTCCGGAATCGACACTGTCGGGACATTATCGGCCTCATAAAGCCGATCGATCAAGAACCAGCGTTCTGCCTGATGGAAGCCGGAAACCACGGATGGAAGATTAACTTTGGATATCTCGGGGAGATCATCTCCATTTACCCAATCATACGGAATAGGGATCCGATTTGCACGAATCTCGAATGAGTCCTGATGACGATTCTGAACTGTCTCACCCTGTATTTCGCGTCCTATCACCGCGTTTTCCTCGTATTCGCTGCGGAGTTCTCGAACGAGATCCAGAGCTAGTTCTTCGTCCATAGCGCCTACATTCGTCCTGTCTCACTTGAAGATACAAGACGCATATCGGACAAAACACAGAACGTTATCCACCGATCAATCTCTTAGCGAGAGATGCCTTCCAATGACCACTAATCTCGAAAATGAGTACACGGAGGGTGCCAATACATCCGGCAAGCTAACGCTGAGAACGGCGAAGCGTAAGTGTTGGAGAACTACTACGAGAAGCTCTATCCGCTGAGTTGGTGATGACGATGCCCGATAAGGACGAGCTGGCGCTCTACGATGCCGTCAGTAATCTGGAGCAGGCGGGCCTGACCAGCAAAGTCGGTGACGATGACGGGACCGCCGTGTACACCGTTGAAGAGTTCGAACTGGCTTTGACGGTCCGCGAGACGGAAGTCTCGATCACGCCCGAACTCATCGAGGGAATCGCCCAGAAGAACGAGTCCCCCGCGATCGAGCGGGTCCTCGCAGACTACGGCATCATCACGTTCGCATTCGCATACGATCTCGTGATGGCACACAGTAAGGGACGTCACGATCCGGCAGATCGCGAGCCTCACAGACCTGTCGCCTGGACCCGTGTATGATTTCGTCGAAGCGCTCTATTCGATTCTCGATCTCGGTGACGACGAGTTGGCCCCGATGACGTACACTCCGGATGATTTCGACGAGGACGAAGGCAATCAACTCGAAGAAACCGCCGACGAGCAAACCGAATGACGAGGTATTCTCCACCCCCGTAATAGCGATCAACGCGTTCGTCACTTCTTCCACGCCAGCGATGACGATCCTGAGACCTGTTCAACAACATCCGGAGAGGGATCAGGTACGCACGCCTGCTGTACGGCCCTCGCCGTCGCCGCTCTCGGCCAACAAGTCCCCACATTGGAACTGAATCACGATCCGCATTACTAGGACTGTGACGGCTTCAAGACACAGCGAGCTGACGCGTTTATCGAAGTCAGTCGGAGTCACTCTAACCGCACCTCTAGTAAGACTTTTAACTGTTACCGGATTATTGGTAACCACCAGATGTACGAGGTTCTCGACGACACGGCGGCGCAGATTATCCTCGCCATCGAGAGTGGTGACTCCATCCGTCGTGTCGCCCAACACCTCCACACGCCGTACGAGACGGTGCGACAGGCCGTCAATCGGCTCGAAGACGCAGGCTACGTTTCCTATGACGACGGGCTTGCTGTCGTCGACGAGCACATCCGTGACGCAGCCCGCGAACTCGTCGCTGCCAGCGCCGGCGTCAGTCCACCCTCCATCGAGGAAGCCTATGTTATCCCTCAGTTCGGCGACTGGCCGTCCGCGTTTACGCGGATCGACGCCGTCTACGTGTGGACCCAAGGCGGCTACCAAGTAGGGCGGAATCCGGATGACTATCCACTGTTCCTCGCTGTTCGTGAGCAGGACGTCGACGCCTGGGAGGCGTTTTTCGAGTCGTTCGACCTCCCCACTGCTTTCGAGCGACAGCCCGGAGACGAGTTGGACGGTCCGCTGCAGATCGTCCTCGAGCCACGCACGTCACTCGATATCGAGTACGTCGAAGGGTACCCGGTGATCCCGAGAGCAGAGACAATCGAGTATATGCGCGAGAACTACGCCCAGTTCCAGTCGGCGCTGGCGATGCTCGACCGGATGTACGAGGACCTCGACCTCGGCGTCACGTATCGAGAGACTGAACGGGCACAGCCATGAGCTTCAACAACCGAAGTGACGCACTCATCGAGCTGCTCGAGGAGCTCACCCAACAGGGTCACGAGTACGTTCTTGTTGGCGGCTACGCTGTCTCAGCGTTCAATGCTCGCTTCTCCACGGACCTCGATATCGTCGTCGCGCCGGACTTCAAGGCTGACTTCGTCGAGTTCCTCGAACAGCAGGGATTCGAGGAAACGGACAGTCACGCCAAGAAATGGTTCTACGACACCGAAGTAATCGAGTACGAAAAGCGGCTCACGCCGCAACAGCCGATCGGCTTCGATCTCCTGGTAAACGGACTCGGGTGTCGCCAGACGGAGGCACAGTGGTCGTTCGACTACCTGTACGACCACAGCCACCAACAGGAGGTGAGCGGGGGCACAGTGACGACGACGGCCAGAGTCATCGATGGGGCCGTCCTCGTGGCGGCAAAGCTCCACAGTGGCCGAGAAACGGACCTCCGAGACGTCCTGGCAGTGGCTGAAGAGATCGACCTCAACGCTGTCACGCCCCATCTGCGGCGAGGGGACGACAATGCCCTACGGGAGCAACTTGAGCGTGGACTGGATATCTTGGAGAGCGACGAACTCAAGCACGGATTTCGGAGTGACTTCGGGGCCTCAGCTGTCTCAGAAGAAACGGTCACCGGTCTCCAAGAGTATCTGTCTGCACAGATTGACCACCTGAGCTGAATCGGTCGGGACTCCCTTGACCAGAAGTGAAGATAAGGCCCTTCAGCGGTGCTTGCAGTCAGTCAAAAAATTGGAGGGGTGGTTGTCAGTCGACCGTCGCTAACACACGGACATCCGTAGCTGAGTGTCGTTCCCGTTCAGTACGAGCACCGTGCTCGCGGAGGAACTCATCAATGCGGTCGGCAAGAGCCTCCGCATCCTCCCTATCGACGTGGACGATTAGCGTCGGACGCTCCTCGTCGCTGTTCTCAATCACGAGCGAGACATCCTTGAATTCGTCCGGCTGTCTATACGCCTCGAACTCATCGGCGACCTGGTTGGCCAGGTCGTCGAGTACCTCAATCGGCTCCTTTGTCATAGATTGTATTTCGGCTTTGGAGGGTTGTGCCATCGCGAGCGCGTGAAGAGAACGTGACGTGACTTTCAGAACCACCTCCATCAGACAAACGCGAACGGAGCCTTCTCACACCGATGGTTTACCGAGAAGAAGACCGATCCACAGAAGGGACAACAGGTTAGAGTGCTCGCGGATCGCTATCGACAATGCTCGCAAACGCGACGTTCTCCTGAACTTGTTCGATTTCGACTGTTGGCTCGTCGCCGGGCTGAGCGCCGGGAACGATCACGACGTACCCCCGTTCGACTTTTGCGATACCATCGCCCTGATCACCGACGGTTTCGATTGTCACGTCGCGCACTTCTCCCTCATCAACAGGAGGACCAGATGAATCATGGCTCGTGCTCCCCTGAGAGGCGGGATGCCGTGGGCTCTGTGGAGATGTTGATTCAGCTTCGGAGGATGAATCAAGAAGAGCGATGCGGTACGTTTCATCAACAGTCAGCGCCCCATGCTTGATCTCACTCGGTGGAATCTCGATGACGAATGTGCCATCCTCCTTCTTAATTTTCGCAGTGAACAGCGAACACAGGGAGTCTGAGATTTCTACCATAGCTGGGTTTGATACTGGATACAATTAATCGGTCTCTTTGAGAAGGAGCGAACTGGATCAGCTGTCCTCAGCTGGTTCTTCCCAAGGAATGTCTCGCTTGTGGACTACAGCGAGTTTCGAGTCGTCATCATCTTCTATTGCACTAAGACCACGCTGGACGAGAGTGTGAACCTGTCCAGCAGACTCCGGGAACGAAAATTGGTCATCTTCCGCGTCAGCACGGAGTTCCAGATAATGGAGGTACAACCTAAAGGTCGTATCTGCTCCGATAGGCCACCAAATCGTCCCTATCTGCTCATCTACCTGATTGTCCCAATGCTCTATGAGTTCACGGATATCGTCGACGAGCTCCTCTCCAGAGGTGCGAAGGCGGAGGGAGTATTCCCGATCCCGTTCCATATCTTCGATTATATCCTGAAGAAAAGGCTCAGCCTCCAGGGCGGTCGGTGAGGTCTGATCCGCTTCTAGAAGATGTTCTAACGCCCGAATTTCTTCAGGCCGAGCGGCTACAGCGTATGCGACATTGTACTTGTCCTCGGGGAAGATTTCGTGCTGACTCGGTTGCTGTGCCTGAGGGACAGTATCCCCAGTGGATGAGCTAAATAAGGTCTCAAAGAGTCCCATACGCTTCGTCCGGAGGGCACCCATAAGTATTTCCTGTCATATCAGACGGCAATTCTGGCGGCAGTGAACCGATTCACCTTGCCACTCGAAGAAGAAGCGGATTATCTTTGTATCGACAGACAGCGATGGATATGGTAGCAACACGAGAGAGGGCCCTTAGCGAACGCGAGTTCGAACTACTGTTAGAAGGTGCTGGGCGTATAGATGATACACAACAGAGACTCGAAACACGAGCGGCCATTCTCCTTGGAGGCCGTCTTGGACTTAGACCAGGAGAAACAACGCACTTGTCGAAATCGTGGGTTGATCGAGAGCGGCAGATGATCCAGATTCCCACACAGCAAAACTGTACGAAGGGGAGAGATGGCGGTATCTGTGGATACTGTCGACAGGCGGTGAAACAACGGCTGGAACACAATCCCAATACAGATTTCCAGAGCTTTGCTGAGCGTTATTGGCTCCCGAAAACGGAAGCCGCTTCCCGAACTGTTCCGTACCACTTTTCGTATCGAGTCCGAGTCGCGGTTGAATTACTACTTGACGAACATGGCGGCTGGCCGTATTCGTTCTCGACCTTACAGCGGCGACTGGAAACTGCCTTGGAACGGTCCCCAGAATTGTCTAACGACGCAACCTCATTACATGGATTACGTGCAACAGCAGCGTCTTATCACGCCGGAAGAGGCTTAGATCTTCCCGCTCTCCGAGCAATGTTCGGGTGGGAGGACATCACCACGGCACGTCAATATCTGAATGTCGACGGAGCGATGACCCGACGAGCGCTGGACAGCATTCATCAGTAAGCCTGAATGGACTAACATTCATGAACCGGCGTAGTGCTAGCTAAGAAGTTACTCCATTGGCCCTACGTCTCCAAGATGAGTGTATTTCTCAGCGACCTTCTCGAAGTACGCTTCCGTCATAATTCGAGGATTCGACACCCGATGAAAGTCATCAAGAACGAACTGCATTTCCTCCCTATCGAGTCCGTAGGCGTGGAAAGAAGCTGCATCAACTTCGGCCTGAAGTCGCCGACGCTCTGATTCCTCTTTAGCGGGATCAATTCCGCCGAGCCGTTCCCGCATCTCCTCGAACTCCTTACCGTAGCAGTTGAGTCGGGCCGCCCGGTCAGAAATATAGTGGAACCAGTTGTCGCCCTCTGTGAGACGCGGGACCTGTGATTCTTCCAGTTTGAACCGGACAATGTGTGAATCGACCTTCGTCCGCATTAGGTAATCGAACGGAATGCTGTTCAGTAAACCGGTGATGACGAACAGTTCCTTGTCATCGTAGGCACGTTCATAGATTGAACGCAGGGGATACTCTGAGAGATCGTCCTGCTCCGGATTGACTTCATATGGCGAAAATGTCTGGAGTGTGTGAACACAAACGAGCCCTTTGGGTAACACAGTCGAAATCATTGTCCGTTCGTCGGTAGGTCGGGCGATATCTCGGTAGATAATCCGGTATTCCGTGAAGTCTGGAAGGAGGTCATCCATACAGAGGTCCTGTCCACGGTGTTCCTGAAGAAGATCGTTGACGAATCCCTTCTGTGATTTGCTGGTCTTCGGTCCACCAAACGCTTCGTATATGTCCTTTTTCGGCGTTCCACCGTTGTACGCCCGTTCCCGAACACGGTATTTAGCGCTCAGATCAGGCTGATCTTCATCGACACTCCATAGTGAAGGGGAATCAAGACTCGAATCGAACGTATTGTCGTGCTGGAACTGGTGAATGTTTGCTCCACCGTACACAGGGTAGTCACCTTCATTTTCCTCTTCGACGAAGCGGTCAGACGCCCGTGATCGATCCAGTTCACGGTGCGGAGTGACGTTCCATTTATTGTCGATTTTTTCTCCCAACGGAGGGTGTGAGACAATACTCTCCAAGATACCCACTTCCTCAGGATGGGTAATATTGGGGAATATCCGCGCTTTCAACGAATATTGGGTTAGTACTTCTCGTGGGATCTCAACCGCTTTTTCGTCGAAATGACGGAGGACAGAAACATCATGTTGATCGAATATTCCCTTGATTTGCTCCGACTCCCCCTGGTTCTTGAACGTGAGAACAGCGAACTGATACTGTCGATGAAGATCACCGAATATTCCATGATTCTCGAAGCCAACCAACGACTGTATTTCCGCATCATTCAAAAGTTTCATCCGGAGATCTTTCGAGAAAGAGCCACTGAAGATCACTCCGGGTAGAACTTGCGCTACATACCCCTCGTCGCTCACGAGTTCGAACAATCTCTCAAAGAAGAGTGCCGCAAGATTGTTTTCATTTGGATCCTTCCGTCCATCAATAACAGGTTTCTGGAGGATGTATTCAGAACCATCAGTGAAGTACCGCATTTGCTTCTCTATCTGCTCTTGATACTCCTCCCATCCCTCGGCAATCTCCTCGTCTTCCAGCAGCTGTTTCTGCATCTCGTCCTTATTCGAAGGCATCCGGGACCGGAACTGCTCATCAAACTTGACGAAGTAATCATCGCGACTCGCTCGAAGCTGGTCCCAAGGAGGATTCCCGATAATAAGATCAAAACCTCCCTGGTCGTAGACTAGCGCGAATTCGAGAATCCAATGAAAGGGGTGGAATTCTTGAACTTGATCCAGAGTGATTTCAGCGCCGGCATTATGGAACTCATCTAGCACCTTGTTGTCCAGATTCTGACTGTAGCTGGTGATGAGCGACTCTGCCTGACGACGGGCGTTGGTTGCTTCTTTTGAGGAATTTGCCCGTTTGTGTTTCCGCTGAGCGTGGATTACGTCCTCATAATACTCGCTAACCGGTGTTTCTTCACCGATTCCATAGTTTGTGAGTGAGGTATCACCCTGTTCATTGACGGTTTCGATGAGATCTGTAAATCCAATTAGACTGTTCCCCTGCCGTATGTTGAAATCAATATTCGGGAGCGGTTCGACCTCCCCTGGCTCGTCTTCGATATCCGCAACCATCGAGAGCCACAAACGGAGTTTACAGATCTCCACAGCGCCCTCGTCGATATCCACCCCGTAGAGATTATCCAGAATAATCGAGCGTTTGGCGTATAGCGACTCCCCACCATGCCCACCCTCGATACGTTCTAATTCCTCACGACTACGACTCTCCAGCTCCCAGCCTTGCCCTTCAGCTTCGAGCCGCTGGAAATACTCAATGCATTGCATGTATAGGTCCATCAGCACCTCCTGTGCGGCGAGCAGGAAGGCGCCACTTCCTACGGCGGGATCGAGAATGTGTGCTTCCTTCAGAATGTCGTGGTATAGAGTCTCCACATGGCTGGTCTGGACGTTTCCCGTTGGAACTTGCTGAGTTATAGTTCCACCATCGGCAACAGCTCCTGCGCTACTATCTGCCTCGGGCACGGGGAATCCGAACACATTGTCGATCTCGTCGTAGTCTGCGTCCACAGCCTCGTTGAGTTGATCGAGCAGATATGGATGGATCGTCCGTCGGGCCATGAACCCCGTGATTTCTTCCGGTGTGTAGTACGCCCCCATCTCCTTCTGATTGACCGTTTGCTCGAAGATGTGGCCCAATATCGCTGGGGAGAGGTTCTTGGGATCGACGATATCGAGTCGTTCGTCTACGTTCCAGTTCCAGTCGGAGAGGAAGTCGAGGATATCGTCGAAGAGCTCGTTCGTTTTCTCGGCAGGGCCACCTAACTTCGCGTCCTGGAACTCCTCTTCGACAGGATTCCTTGCGAACAAGCCACCGTTCAAGTACGGAAGACTACCGAAATCAGGGTTCTGCTTGTCTTCTGCGAGGTATTCGAAGAAGAGCGGTTCGTAGAACTCTTCGTAGTGGTCACCGCCCTCGTCAACGACTTCATTCGGCTGTTCGTGAAGGTAGTTCGGGTTCCGATCAAGGAGGCGCTTTTCTTGGATGAAGTATAGGAATATCATCCGGTCAAGAATGACCTGCACATATCGTTGCTTCGCGTCACCACGGTCGTCGGGAATGCCCGTGACCTCTTGAATGAGATCCGTCCGGAGTTCCTCGAACTGTTCATAAAACTCTTTGACGACCTGTTGCGTGTCGTAGAGCGTATCGTATATCGCAGCAGAGGAACCGTACTCGATCGAGTTCAGCTTCTGGAGAATAGTGTTCTTCTCTCCGCTGTCCCGCGTGAACTGCTCCTTCGAGAACGAAATCTTTTGATGCTTAATTCGACCGTGCTGCTGCCCCTCCCAGCTTCGGACTCGCGTAATGAAGGTGAAGGTCTCGAAATCGTTGGTGGCAACGAGGTTGGTATGCCGTGAGCGATTTTCCGGTTTGAAGTCCGTGGCAGTCTCACCGGGGCCAGCATTGACGATGACGATGAATTCGTCATCATCAAGCTGGACTACGAGTTCGTTATCGCCCCCAAGTTTCGGGCGTGGTTTGAGCCCGCGTTTTTCAAAGGAGTTCGCTATATCCTGTAAAGAGTCCCAGCCCGCGATATCGGATGCGGTGATCTGCTGGAGAGTCATACCACCTGAAAGTTGCTTTACTCATATGAAAATGATGGATACGAGGGTGACTTTCGACTGAACTGGTCAATCCTCCCGTTGCGTAGTATGCAAGAAGCAGCTCGCATTTCACGAGCATTCGTAAATCAAGTCGAAAACAGCCAATAGCGAGACGCTCAGTTGATGCAATGCATTGAGTATTTCCAGCGGCTCGAAGCTGAAGGGCAAGGCTGGGAGCTAGAATCCAGAACGCGAGAAGAGATTGAGGAAATCGAGTCTGGAAAAGGCTCCTCATCACTGTACGCAAAGCGAACGGCCATACTCAACAATTTGTACGGAGTCGATATCGACGAAGGTGCTGTTGAGATTTGCAAGCTCAGGCTCTGGTTGTCGATGGTCGCTGATATCGAGGATGAACCGAGCGAGGTGGAGCCGCTCCCCAACATCGATTTCAACGTACGACAGGGCAACAGCCTAATTGGTCAACTCGATACGGACATCGAAAGTAACGAAGACGGAGACAGCGATCTCGATTCTTGGGAAGTGAAAACTCGTTTTGAGGACGTGAAAGAGGCCATCAAGAAGCACAAGAAAGCGGAGACCAGTATTGAGCTCAAGAATGGCGGAAGGAGGCAGAAGACAGAATAGAGGAACACCGGGACAAATTTGATGAAATCCTTCAGCGAGAATTTCAAGACGCTGGCTTTGACGACATAACGATCGAGGAAATTCGGGAGTGGTCCCCCTTCCACTGGCCGTTGGAGTTCGCCGATGTCTTCGAGAGAGGTGGATTCGACGTGTTCATCGGGAACCCGCCGTGGGACATGCTCTACGCGAATCGCGACGACTTCTTCATCCGCTACGATGAGCAGTTCCGTACCTATCCGTCGGAGGAAAAAGATGGTGTGATGGAAGAACTCCTCTCAAGCCCTGAAGTTGCGTGGGAATGGGAGGACTACAAGGAATCGATGGAAACTCAGGCAGACTTCTTCACGCAGGGAGATGTCTATAAGCTCCAATCTCCGGTGGTGGGGGGTCGAACGATGCCGACAAAGAACGAACTTTCGGCTCTATTTCTTGAGCGGGTATTCAGACTCTCCAGAGACGGCGTGAAGGTGAGTCTGCTCCTCCCGGGGACTATCTTCGGGGGAGTGATGGGGAAAGACCTCCGAACGCATCTACTGGATCACACAGACATAGAGAACCTCATCGGATTCGAAAATAAGGGAATCTTTGAGCAGATACATCGGCAGTACCGATTTGCAATTCTGACATTTGAGTATGGTGGAAGGACCAGTCGACTCCGAGGTATTTTCAATCAACGGAGTATGGACGTGGTCTATAATATCGAGGACGTGGCCGCAGAAATCCCACGACAAGTGCTTCTCAATTATTCTCCCGAGGGTAGAATTTTCCCCTCGATCACATCACAAGTCGAAGCCGATGTCCTCAGCAAGGTAGTCACTCAACCACCTCTAGATGAGAATATCGGAGGTGCTTGGTCTGTGGATATGTTGACGAAAGAATTCGTCGAGTCCACCGATAAAGACCGATTGCAAGATTCCCCTGATAATGCTGATTATCCAGTATATGGGGGTGCGAACATCCACCAATTCGAACACGATAATACCCACACAGAGAGTTTGGACAACCCCCGGTATTGGAGTCGGGGGATGTACGATCCACCGAATAGTGCCCAGTACCGTGTTCGAGAGAAAAAATTCAACCGGGGGAACCTCAAACGAGCAATCTACGACGCCTTTGGAGGTTCAGAGACGAGCAAGTCTCAAGTTCAATACGTAGATGAACTACTCGAAGAACACCGTAGTCACGGACTTGAGGAAGAAGATGTCCTGCTCGATTGCACTGAATACCGAATCGGCATTCGAGACGTTTCTCGATCCCGGGACGAGCGGACGATAATTGCTACGGTACTTCCGAAGGACGTCATCTGTCTCCACACCATTAACACGTTCAAGCCGTTCGCTATTGAGCCTAAAGAGGAACACCTCACAGAGTCCCCACTTCGGTCACCCTACGTCCGGCGATTTACGGATCAAGAACTCTTCGTGGCAACGGGACTCCTGAACAGCATTGCGTTCGATTTCCTGATGCGAACTAAAGTCGAGACGCACATCGTCAAGCGCGAGCTATTGGAATCCCAGCTACCACGGCTCACCGACGGAGATGACTGGTTCCATTATATCGCTGAACGAGCTGCCCGATTGAACTGTTACGGGAAAGAATTCAAAGAAATGCGTAAGCGACTCGGCGGAATCGAGGCAGCGGTAGAAGATCAAGAACGCAGAGAATTACAGGCTGAAATCGATGCGGCCGCATTCCACGCGTATGGCCTGGAACGTCGTGACGTGAAGTTTGTCCTCGACGACTTCCATCGCGTTGAGAATCCGAAGCTGATGGACGAGATGTACTTCGATCTGGTCTTGGAGAAATATGATTTACTGGATCAGAAGGGGCCCCTACCGTAGCTCCCGAATCACTGTCCGACAACTCCCCAGCATACGAGCTTCGCTTGTACATCACTCTCTCCCATCAGTTTCGTCTGGTATTCAGTAGAGGCTTCGACGTTCTCTTCCAAGAACTCCTCAAGCTGACTGAGGAACTCCCCGGTCGGCCACTCTGGGAAGGAGTCGTACTGCTCATTCTCGCGAAAGATCTCCCGTAGAATTCGGTCTTCATCCGTGTTCGCGAGCTTTACCTCCTGCAGCCGCTCTTCGATGTCGGTAGCCCATTCTCCCATTGTTTCGAACTCTTCGACAGGAGCTGGCTCACCGCCGTGGTTCGGCTGAACGTAGTGACTGATGAAATCGAGGATCGTCTCCTGTTCCTTCGAGAAGGCCTCTCCCTGTTTGAAAGCACCCTCAACTTGGCCTTCTCGAATCACCTCCAGACGCTCGTCAAGTACTGCTTGAATCTCACCGCGATTCGATAATACCGTCTCTGGATTTCCGGTAATCGGTTCGCCGTCAACTGAAGGGTCAATGTTGAGCGTGCTCACGGGCCGCTCTTTGACCTCGTCGGCGAAGGGCTTGTAGTAGAAAGCACGACGGACGCGACCAAGCGGGGACTCGTGGTCATCATCGTCGAACCAGAGGTGGGCAAGGGCGAATACGCCCGGACGAGGACCTGCATCGTGGTCAGTTACATTCGTGTAGAGGAATTCCCGTTCTTCCGGCGGGTCACCGAAGAAGTCCTCAGCGTACTCGAAGTCTTCCGCAGTCAGGTCGTAATCCTCGTTCAGTTCTCGCTTCAGAAGGTACCGCTCGAACGCAGCGTGTTCATTACTCCCCGCATTGCGGAGGAGCGGATTCTTGCTCGTGTCGTCGAGTTCATTCACGTCGTCAATTTCACGAGACTTCTGGAGAGAGTCCTCGATCTCGTCCACCTGTAATTCCCCGATAGTCTTCTCCGTATCTACACCTGTCTTTTCAAGAACCTGATCTTCGTTCGGATCAAGGATGTTGTTCTCCTTTCCGACAATGAGCGCGATATCGTTGATCTTTGCCTGTAGGCGTTTCAGGAGCTTGATCGCCGCCTCGATGTCGCCGTCCGGGTAGAAGTTGTGGACGTGTTTCTCGGCGGTACTCCCGATCCGGTCGACTCGCCCGACACGCTGGACAATCCGCATCGGGTTCCACGGCAGGTCGTAATTGACCACCACATGAACGTCCTGAAGATTAACCCCTTCACTCAGCGTGTCAGTGGCCACTACGTACTGTAGCTCTGAGTCCCCCGACTCGGCGAGCGTTTGCTGGTAGCCTGACGCTTCGGGTGCAAAGCGTTGAATGATGTCCTGCTTATTCTCGTCACCGCCCTTGACGACGGCACTGTTCGCCTCTGTGAGTGGTGAATCCTCGTTGTCACAGAGGGTTCGATAGACATAGTCTGCAGTTGCCCGATACTGCGTGAAGATGAGCACCTTCTGATCGTGATTCGTGAGGACATCTGCAAGTCGGTCGATCTTCGGGTCGCGGAACTCGCGGAGTGAAAAGACGGCCTCGTAAAAGTCGCGTGTGGCAGGGTCGACTTCGCTCAAGTCACTATTCGGGTAGAGAATCGGATTCATCTCTTCTTCAGGAATATCTGGGAGGACACCAGCGTCGTGGTCAGCGAGCCATTGCCGCGTGGAAACCGCATAATCACTCACATCACCCGCATCCCGGGCGACATCACCGATGAACTGCGAGAGGAAATACGATAGAAGAGTGAGGTCCTCCCTAATGTACGTCTTCACCTCGCCGATGGTGGCGTCTGCCAGTTCATCTCCCTCGGTATCAGCTCCTTCTTCCGATTGAATAGCGGTGGTATCGAAACCAAATTCTTCGAGTGTTTGTTCGAGATCTTCAGCAGCGTCGGCTCCTTCGACAAAGTCACCGAGTTCAGAGTCATCTCCCTCCCGAACAGTTCGGAGCATATCGATATCTTCGTCCTCAGGGAGTTCACCAAGAAGGCCGAGAAGCTGGCGTTCGCTCTGATGCAGCGTCTCGATCGACTGGACGAACGCGTACGTTGAGGACTCGAGCCGTTTGAGGAGGTTCAGCTTGTAGAGGGCTTTCAGCGTGCTCCCTGCTTTCGGATTTTTGACTGTGATGTGGGGAAGGTGGAGGGCGTCCATCACGTCGGGAAGCATCCGATATATTGGCTGGTAGGCCGCCGGCAGGGAGTACTGTTGCTTGTTGAGTTTCGGCGGCTTGAAGCTCATCTCGAAGTCTTCGCTGTCCTGAATCTGATCTTTGACGTGCTTGCGCGTCCGGAGAACCATCACTTCGTTCAGGATATTCGAAATCTCAGAGGAGTGTCGCTGGAGCTGCTCGGTGATTTCTTGCTGTTCGTCGTCGCCGACCTCCTCTTTCCCGGATGCGATGCGTTTTCGCGTCTCCGAGAGTTCGATATATTCGTCGAACGCATCAAAGTCGAGTGACGCCTTGTTCCGAAGTTCCTCCGGGCTGGTGAACAAGCTGATGAGGTTCTTTAGGTCGGTAGCGCTGTTATTAATCGGGGTCGCGGTCAGCATAATCATCGTCTTTCCGCGGAGTTGCCTGAGATTCGCGTGTCGTCGCGTCCCCTTGTAGTCATCATCGTGGTCCGGATTCGGTCGCCATTTCCCGTAGTTCCGGAACCGGTGAGCCTCGTCGATAAGCAGGACGTCGAACTCGTCTTTGAGGTCCTGCACCTCGTCGTAGGAGAGATTCTGGAACTTGCTGATACTCATCACGTCAAGGTGCGTGCCGTCTACCTCTAACCCGAAGTACGGATTGCCGTCTTCGTCAGTGTCGTTCTGGAGTAGGTCTTCCCACTGATCAGTCAGGTTTGCCGGGACAATGAGGAGACAGTGGTCGCCACGTTGGCGGTAGTCGTGGAGGAGTTCACCGCCAATAAATGATTTCCCCAGGCCGACCGAGTCGGAGACGATGCACCCGTTGAACTGTGAAAGCTTTTCCTTTGCACTCTCGTACCCGAGCTTCTGGAAGTAGTACAGTGGGCTGTCACGGATGTTGACGTTCCCACTCAGTTCGTCGTAGGCGAGCAGCTTGTAGAGCTCGAACGGTTCGAGATACGTGCCCAGCTCCTCAGATGACGTCTCCTGGTCGGACTCGTCCTCCTGCTGTTCCTTCCAGTCCTGGTACTCCTCGCTGTTCTCGATGATTCGGATGATCTCTTCACTGAACTCCTCGGCGTTGGCCCACTGGTTGTCGTACCACTCCTCGAACGCTTCGGCCTTGTGTCGATCCTGACTCGTGAGGTTCAGCTCGATGTTGTTCTGGTGGCCGCTCTTGGTGAAGTTCGAGGAGCCGACAACTGTAGCGCATGGGCGGGTGTCTTCATCCTCGTCTTGTCCCCAATCTTCGTCATCTTCGAGTGGCGCTCGAAATGAGGCACCCTTTGCGTGGAAGTAACCGTTTTCAGGATTTCGCACACGGACGCTCACCTCGCCTTCGGCGATAAAGTCTCGTAGCCGGTCTAGTCGGCCAATTTGAGCGTTATTCAGCTCCGAGATGCTTTCTCTCACCTCTCTTTTGAGCTCCTCTTTGAGATTCTGTCCCTCACCGATTTCGTCAGCAGTTCCCCTATTCGTCTGACGGCCCATCAAAATCCGAAGCGGAGCGTGGCCGAGCTCATCGGGGTCAGCCAGGTTTTCAAGGTCTTCCCGGTAGAGGTCAAATCCTGAGAGATAAAAGTAGCCAGTTGCGATACGGCCTTCCTCGATCTGAGGAATAATCCGCTTGTAAGCGTCTTCTAGTGTTCTGTTAGCGTTATCGACAAGCGGAGGAAGTGAGAGCATCGTAATGCAGAGATGTATTCAGTACGCGAACTTAGTGTTTAGTGACCTCCCTACAGAAATAGCACCAGACAATAGCCAATCAAACTGGCCGAAGATCCCGCCAGCGGACGTCAACGGTGTCACCATTAGCGATTTTAACCCGAAAAAGATAGCCCTCTCGTTGATCATCAGTCACAGCCCCCGCATCGTCTGAGATGATCTCAACGACTGTTCCTCGACGTCCATGGAGGCGCTCGTGATCTGGATCTGTCTCGTCCGGGATATCGATTCGGACCGAATCACCGGTTTCGAAGCGTCTCATAGTATTCTCAGCGGGTTTGAATCCTAAAGAGGATAGCTAAGCCGAGCAAGAGGACGCCACCAACACCAAAACCAACCACCGATGGGTCCGGCAGTGATGGGATGAACCTCTTCACTTGGGGAGTAAAAATGAATCCTCCGGCATACCCTCCGACAGATATGTATCCAGCAGCCAATAGGCGGACGAACCACTGTTCCACAATCGTATGTGAGCGGTGGTCAGCATCTTCAGCTGGACGGGGATCAACGATTTCCGGGTCAGGCTTCTCTCGCTTCAAATATCGCCATTCATCGAGATACATACGAACAGGCAGGACCGACTCGATCTCATTCAGGATGGCGTATCGAGCTTTGTTCAGCCGGCGGTATGATTGAAGACTCTGATACCAGAAGTAGCAAATCAGACTGCCGAATCCTGATGCGAAGAGAACGATCGCAGCGTTAGTGGTTGTGAGATTGCCGCGGGCGAGAGCAAAGAGACCGGCCAGTATCGAGGTTAAAATCAGACCGAAAAAGCGGTTCATCTGGACTCGCTGATTGGCTGTCTCGATCGCAACCTCCCCGTAATGTATGTACTGCTCCATCAGTCGATTCTTCTCGTCCTCACTTAGATTAGCCAGCGGTCCAGTTGTAACATCTTCCTCCTCAGATGGCTCAGCAGGGTCCCCTCCAGTGACCTCTTCAGAGTGTTCAGGTTCTGTTTCGGGCGTGTCTCCATCGTCAGTATCGGCGCCATCCTCTGAGAGATCAACCGCCGCTTCGTCGGTTGAATCAGGCATATTCAGCGAGTGCGTCGACAAGCGAGGCCTTTCGCCATCCTACCTGAGTATCTGCGACTTCTTGGATTTTCTCGGGGACCTTCGATTGTCCCTCTGGAATGATTGCGATCACCGGCTTGTCCAGTTCATCGGCGAGTTCCAGCTCCTCCGGGATCCAAGTGCTGTGAGCACCGTACATTCCACTACTTACGACGACAACCGACGCCGTTTTCATCTGGTTCCGGAGTTCAGAACGAAGGGCAGACTCGGTATCCACGGGCAGGGGGTCAGTTGAAGGGACACTATGATTCTGCCACTTGAGCGACGGAACCTCATCAAGGAAATCAACGATACGCTCGTAGTGTTCGTCGTACTCCCACGAGTGGGAGACAAAAACGTTGTACTGCTTGTCCTCAAGTCGAGTTGCAGCGCGTGCTAAGCGAGGGAGTGATTGCCCAGTATTTCCGCCTGAGGAGGAAGAGGACTCTTGAGTCGACGAGCCTGCAGAGGCAAAGGCTTCCAGCCCTTTGTAGGCAGCATATAGGAGCAAAGCACCGCCAGCGATTTTTTGTCCAGACGAGAGACCCTGCTGGTTCTGAGTGTCGGTAGAACTGCGGCTCAGGGAATTGTCGGTCGGGACAAGGCCCGACTGTTGGTCATTCGGCTCGAAGAGCGATGGTTGAGAGGAACTGAGCTCAGGGAGACTGTTATCCCCAGATTGCGTTACTGTATAAACGGGGCCGAGTTCTCGAACGGTGAACTCCTTTCCGAGATCGTTCCCTTTGTAGGTCGGCAGTAGGCGGTCTCCATCATCGCGATAGAATCCGGTAGGTAGATCGTTAACAGCTGACTTCAGAACGAATCGAACAGCTGATTCGGGGTTTGGACTGCCACGAATATCATCAAACGCAGCCTCCCAGGTGGTTTTCAATGGGGAGGAGGTGTCTTGGCTCATAACCGTATGAACAATCCGTTTTTAAATAGTATAAGTTCTTCCCCCTGGAATATCGGCAGATTTGGATTCCGCATCAGAGAGGACCATAGTACTAAACGGGTAAGCCGTCAACAATTCGCATATAGTTATGAGCTTCAACAGCAGATCTTCAAGCAACCGTCGGAGCGAATACCGACTGTTCATCTCGCACTCTTGGGAGTACAGCGACGAGTACAATCGGATGGTAGAACTACTTCGCGACTACCCGAATTTCAGTTTCCGGAACTACTCAGTACCGAAGGTGGATGAGATCGATGCTGACACCGAAGAGGAGCTGGAACAGGCGCTCCGGGAAGACCAGATCAAGCCAGCTACGGTCGTAATAATACTCGGGGGAATGTACGTAGCACACAGCAAATGGATCAAGAAAGAAACTATTTTAGCTGAAATCGAGAGCAAGCCTATTCTGGGTGTTACACCGCGCGGAAACGAGCAGATGCCCAATTTCGTTGAAGACCACGCAGATCAGATCGTGGGTTGGCAAGGAAAGAGTGTGGTAGAGGGAATTCGAGACCTGGCTGATTGAGTTGATGAGAGCGTGGATGAACTATTGAGGGAGAGTCTGGCTACCGTCGAGACTATTTCCGACTCCGCGAATCGGGTATAGTTCGATCGCTTCGTACTCACCGTCACCGTCAATATGACCCAGTTTTGAAAACAGAGATCGGCTCTTGTCGTTCGGTTCGTCGATGTAGTAGACACCATCCTCGCAGTACTCCTGGCACCAAGTCTGAATCAATTCCTCAGCAATCCCCCGGCGCCGGTAATGATCCCGGACATACAGCTGTCGAAGAACCTGTATTCCATCCAGCTCTTCCCAAGTGACGTATCCAGCCGCGTCGTCATCTCGAATATAGAGCAATCCCTGGTGGTTCTCAGGGATATATCGGGCAAAAGAAGAACTCGTGTCACCACCATAGCTAGTCATCGCGCCGATGACTCGTTCTGTTTTGTCTATTGGTCGACCATCAGAATATACGAGAAATGAATCTTCGGCACCGATCTCCACGATGTCATCCGGAGTCGAATTCGTGAAGAGCCACTCAGCACTGAACACCTCATCAAGATCGATTCTACGACCCTGATACTCGATACCATATAAGCTCATACAGTTATGGCAGCGAAATTCTGCTGATTCCTCGATTTCGGACATTCCCGGAACACGCTCAATTGACGGGTCGTCAATCCCTGAGCAATTGCAGTCCTGTCTAAGTTCCTCAAATTTGTCCCCCTTCCCAGATTGACTATACGGAACAAATCCCATCTTCCAATGCTCCTCTAACTTCTCACCGAGTTCCTGAGCGAGTTTTTGAACAACTCTCGCGTCTGTTCCCACAAATGCAACGACAGCATCAAGGAGGTCGTCTACGTGAATAATCGGGTCCTCGGACAACTCATATTCTGTGAGCAATTGCCAGCCATTAGGTGCCCGGTAGATCATCCGAAGATCATCTTCACAGAGAAGGGAAACAGCGACGACCTCAATCCCGTCATCAGCTTCGATATAGAGAGGAATCGTTTGACCAATTTCTTCACGTTGAACAAGAGTTTCGAGCCAAGCATAGTCCCCGAGACCCGCAGGAAGTGGGATATTCAAGCTCATTTCCGTATCAGAAATTGCTCTGTTTCGTTATAAATGATAGGCGACCACCACTATGTAGATATATAAAACCAGCATACCACAAGACGGAATATGGAAACCAAGCGGATCGCTGAGGTCGTGGAAAACATAAATTATTCTTATCTCTTACCCGCGATTCAGCGGGAGTTCGTCTGGGAAACGAGTGACATCGTGGATCTGTTTGATTCCCTGTTACGGGACTATCCGATCGGTGCGCTCCTTCAGTGGAACCTCTCGGCTGAGGAAGCACAGGCTCAGCCCAAATATCGCTTCGTCACCCACTACGTCGACGAACCAAATTTTCCCCAGTCACTCACAACACCGACCCATCGAAACCCCCCGCACAATTCTGAAGACCCACTCCCGTCACCGGTGAAACTAGTCCTCGACGGCCAGCAGCGACTGACCGCGCTCAATATCGGTCTGACCGGATCATTCTACGAGCGGAAACACAACCACCCTCGGAACAAGGCCAGTTCGTGGGTTCAGAAGCGACTCTATCTCAACCTCCTCTCGGACCCGCAGACAGCGGACTCGGAACTCGGCAATAAATACGACTTCTCCTTCCGCTCTGAGCAGTCCGCAACCGCGAATGCATACTGGTATCCAGTCAACCGAATCATGTCCATCTCTGACAACGACGATTTCTATGCAGAACGCCAGGAAATTGAGGGAGAGATCCAGGAGCTGGTCGAGAACCACCCCGAGATAGAGAATTCAGATAGTCTGATTCTCAACGCTCAGCGTAATTTCGAGGACCTCTATCGAGCGGTCCACAAGGACGAGAAGCTCCACTTCTTTACCGAAGACGAGAACGACATCACCCGTGTTCGCGACGTCTTCGTACGGATCAATCAGGGAGGGGTGACACCGAATCGTGCCGAAATCCTCCTGTCGTTGATGACTAGTAGCTGGCAACAGGAGCCGCCGGAAATCAACGCACGGGACGAGGTGCACTCGATGGTCGACGAACTGAACGGGATCATCGACGGTGGGAACGCTCCTTTTGCTACGAAGCACGTCCAGAAGGTACTGCTCGCAATCAACGGCAACGAGATCCAGTATCGGTTCGACAACTACACACTCGACTTGCTGCGGAATCTGAAGGAGATCTGGCTCACCGATACGTTCTCGAACACGATGGAACAACTCGCTGAGCTTCTGAATAGTTACTATCCGACGGTGACCTACATCCTCAGTCCCGCCCTCTACACACCTATCGCCTACTACCTCTACCAGAACGAGAATCCCTCGCTCGATTCGACCTCAATCAAAGGTCGCGGGCGACGTCGTGACATTCTCTACTATATCTGTGCAGCCCGACTCAACGGATTCACCAGCCAATCATCGAACCAGATCGCAGAACTCGTCCGGGATGTTATCCGAGAGGAAGAGAGCTCGGAGTTCCCACTTGAGCGGATCAGTGATGAAGTGGCATCCAGTTACGGAACCTCCCTCCGTTTCACCGAAGAAAAGTTGACCACGCTTTTCGAGGAGCTCCAGTACGGGAAGCGCGACATCGAGTTCCTTCTGCAGCTATCACACTACCCCGATGAGCCGGCACGGGGCAAAGACTACGATATCGACCACATCATCCCAAAATCGGTTCTCCCCGAAGAAGCAGATGCTGACCGGGTGGGGAACCTCCAGTTACTGATTGACAAGACGAACAAGATGAAATCGGACGATGACTTCGAGGACTGGATGAACTCCAGAACGGACGACTACAAGCAGACTCATCATATCCCGGAGGGCGCAAAGGAGATGACGTTCGAAGAGTTCGTGGACGCCCGCGAACGGCTCATTATGGAGCACATCCTCGAACACCAGCCGTTCTAGTAGAAGTCAGGCCTCCAGTTCGAAGGACCTCTCAAGAAGTGTGGTTAGGTCGTCCAGAGCCTGAGTCGCAGTATCGTCGATCTGAACACTAACTCGGTCAGTCTCCTTGGGATGTTTCTTTCCTAACGAGAGGACCACGTCGTCATCGGGAGAGAGGGAAGCCGAAAGCCAAGAGGTAACACGAGGAGAGCCAGCGAACCAAGCAGTCGTCAAATCATGCCAAGGGCGTTCCCGATCTTCCTCACTCGGGCGATCTGGTCCAAACGCTAGCCGTTCCAAGTTATCAGTGAATGATCGGAGTTCCTGGGTATCCGAATCTTCAAGTTGAACGGTGACACGGTGGGTATCGCCATCCCAGCCCCAGTCCTTCTTTCCGAGCTGAAGAGTAAGCTGACCCGTTGGTGAGCGAGAAACAGTCGCCCAAGCGCGTCCCTTCCGGCGGAGATCTTGTTGAGCGACAGTCACCCATTCATCCGACTTATCGAACGAAGCCCAATACTCTCCTGGTATAGGGATTTCCAACGCAACAGTGGGCGATTTCTCTTGCCAGAGCCACCTGATGACTTCCGGGTACCCCTCCATATCAGACCGCGACGGAAGCGCATAGGGCCAGACGGACAGTATTCCGGAGAGATCAACATCGTACTCTGAGAAATCGCCCTCATCGAGCCACGCAACGCTATAGTCACGCTGTAGATAATGGTCAGTAACTGCCTCGATATCTTTGCCCTGATTCCGATACTGAGCCTCTATCGCGATACCCCTTCCATAGGGCTCTCGGGGAGTGTCGAATGTGAGCAGGACATCCGCAATTCGGCCGTCGATACCGGATTCAAGCTCAACTGTCGCATCAGGGAAATCGTGTTCCAATCGAGCATACGCAATCGACTTCATTTTCATATGTTCGTCCGATTCACCAGGGCACTCGCCGACATCTACAAGATCAGCAAAGGTTGCCTGACCTGTAGTTTGGCCCATCTCAGAACGACCCTCCTGTTCGTGGTGCCGAAAATGACGAGAAATGAAAGCAGAACCTCGTTCGTGAGACCGTACAACGGCCATCGGTTGGTCGCACGCAGGACAAGTAACAGTCGTGCCGTCGGCTACTTGTGGTGGGATTACCCGTGTTCCGTTTTGAACTCCAAGATATGGCATTGAAGTCGATGGCCGGATTAGATTTGCTTGTCACTCTATCATAAGGACCATTACTCCGGCATCCTGTCGTTGGAGGGCCAAAGAGAAATCACCCACTTAGTGCCAAATCAGTAGTGGGAGCTGAGTTTCCGGAAGTTTCCGGAAGGCTCGACTTTCCACGAACACAAATCGAGATACAGCGTAGGTTTTTGGGTGCTCAAGATGGTACTATCATGGGAGTTTCCGGAAGCAACCCGGTCAGGCTTTTGTAACCTGACCCGAAATCAGTCTGTCAGAGACAGATGATTCGCGATGCTCGCGTCCTCCGGGCCGGGTTCGTTCCTCGGGAAGTTGAGCATCGCGACGCCGAAGTCAACCATCTCTCCAGCGTCCTCGAGCCCATCACGAACGGAGAGCCCGCCGACACGGCCATCGTCACCGGACCCAGCGGCGCCGGCAAGACCTGCATCTCGAAGTTCGTTACCGAACGACTCCGGGAAGAGGTCCTCGACGTCGAGGCGACCTACGTCAACTGCTGGCGGAACTACACCCGATTCCGCACGCTCTATCAGATCCTCGACGACCTCGGCGCGACCATCGACATCCACCGTCAGTCGACGCCCCACGACGAACTCGTCGATCGCCTCCAGCAGCACGACGGCTCTCGAACCGTCATCATCCTCGACGAGGTCGACCAACTGGAGGATCCCAGCGTCATCTACGACCTCCACAGCCTCCCGCAGTTTGCGATCATCTGCATCGCGAACAAGGAAGAGGAGCTGTTCAGCCGCGTCGACGGCCGCCTCGTGAGCCGCCTGCGCTCCAGCGAACACGTCCGGATGGACAAGTACCACGACGAGCAGCTGTACGATATCCTGAGTGCGCGGGCGAAGTGGGGGCTCGACGAGGACGTCATCACCGACGACCAGCTATATCGAATCGCCGACGCGGCCACCGGCGACGCCCGCCTCGCAATCGGCATCCTCCGAACGGCCGCCGGCAAGGCTGATCGCGAGAACCACGAGCGCATCACCGACGATATTCTCCTGGACGCCGCCGAGGATGCTCGGGCCCAGATCAAGCAGAAGAGCCTCGACTCACTCACGCCGCACCAGCGCGTCGTCTACGACATCGTTCGTGAGCACGGCCCGCTCGGCCCGGGCGAGATTCACGAGCGCTATACGGACGAAGTCGACGACCCACGGACGAAACGGACCATCCGGTCCTATCTCTCGAAGATGGCTCAGTACAACCTCCTCGAGGCCGAGGGCACGAGCCGGGATCGAGAATACGCGATCATTGAGTCACCACCTGCTGCAACAACCACTTAAAACATTCCAGAACATCGATACACTATGACCACACTCCCCACACTGTTCGAGACCTTCTTGTCAGACATCCGCCCGCAGGACGAGCACAATGATGCCTACAAGGAGGGCCACGAAACCCTCCGCGATCACTTGCAGAGTGACGAGGACATCGACGAGTTCTACGTTGCAGACTTTCTACAGGGGAGCTACCGTCGGTGGACGGCACTCAGACCGCAGGAAGACGAGAAATCCGACGTTGACGTCGTCTTTGTCTCTGATCTCAGCAGTGATCTCGATACCGATGTTGCGCTAAGAAAATGCGAGCCGTTCCTGGATGAACACTATGTGGGGCAGTGGGAACCGAACGCGCACTCCTACAAGATCGAGGAAGAGAAGGTGGAGATCGATCTCGTCTTGACAGCGGCACCGAGCGAGGCAACACGTGAAGCCGTCAAATCACTGGGTTCACTAGACGTTGGCACAGCCCTGAGTCCAGACGACCTTTCGACCGTGGCGGAGGCCCTCAATATGTCGGCAGATGGCGACGACGAGTGGAAGGACCAACCGCTCAAGATCCCACATCGAGATGAGAACAAGTGGGAGAATACCCATCCCCTCGCGACTATCGCCTTCACCATTAATAAAAACGATATCACGGATGGCCACTACGTGAACGTCGTCAAAGCCATCAAATGGTGGCGGCGAACGAAGACACCCGACGTCGAAGGACCGACAAGCTATCCCCTCGAGCACATCGTTGGTCAGTGCTGTCCTCATGATATCGACAGCGTCGCTGAAGGCGTGACAAGGACGCTGGAAGAACTCACACGGCAGTTCAAGACCGAAGCAATGGCCGAGGAAACCCCCGTCTTGCCTGCTCACGGGCTCCCGGAAACCCCCGAGAATGACGTCCTCAAACAAATCGACGGGGACGATTTCGCGGCGTTCTACGATAAGGCCGAAGATGCCGCAGCGCTCGCGCGGACAGCACTGGATGAGGAGGACAAAGAAACATCGAGGGATTACTGGTACCAGCTCTTCGGTGAGAAATTCCCTCCCTTCGGAAGCGACGACGATTCCGACGATGGAGGGGAGAAAGCCATGTCAGTAGGGTCGTCCTCACAGGTAGAGGATCCATCTGACCACCAGTTCGCCGAGTCGGACAGCTGACGTAACAAATGCCTCCCCACGAAATTACAGAAGCCGTTGCAGCCATTGCCGAACGGGACGGAGTCACCGTCCTCAAAGAGCCATATCGACACGATAGCAACGGACGGTGGATCGTCAAGATCAGGCTTTCTCCAGACGACTTAGAACCCCATCCGGACGTGCCACGCGAGACGGACTGGTATCTCCATCTACGGGATACGTACCCCGCAGGTTCAATTGGGATCTACCCTGCAGATCAAGAAGAGAACACCATTTCCGCCACATTCCCCCACCAGAAGCTGAACGTGGCTGGGAGCAACGATACTCCATGGCGAAGAGGCGATATCTGTGTTGCTCGGTATGGGCACACCCTCAGTCAAACGGGAGCCACCGGCGAACCCAGCACAAGCCGTGATCGGCTCTGTTGGCATATGGACCGAGCACTGCGGTGGTTAAGTAATGCTGCGAAAGGGGAACTCCGGGAACCAGACGAACCGTTTGAAATCCCGGCCTTCGATACGAACTCGGCTTCGGCCACGACCATCGCATTCAATGAGACGCAGGAGTCGTTCTCAGAATGGAGGGAGACGTATGGACAGTGGGGGACGGTCAATCTCCGCTCGTTGCCAACTGCTGAAGAGACATACGCGACTGGTACGTTCAAAGATAGCGACGATGAAGTCGTCTATCAGCCACAATGGGGTGGATACATCGATGCGAATCCTGAGGACTCTGTTTCCGGAGCGTGGGCACTGTTAGAAGAGGTGCCGATTGAACCCCCGTGGGAGGCCCCGGGAACGTGGCAAGATTTGGAAGGGTTTTTCGATGGCACCGAGACCGACCCGTACGAACTACGGGCAAATATCAAGCCCGTTTTGGACGATGAACCGGTCAAGATTCTTCTAATCGGGTTCCCCATCCCAGCTACGGTCGACGGCGACCCCGAGATCATTTATTGGCAACCAATCGAGATCCAGGAGTTCAAGGACCCGAATGACCTTTCCGGCGGATTTCGAGATACTGGAAAGGGGCCAGAGATAGCCGAACGACGGGAAGCTGGAGAGGAACAGATTCGGTGGCTGGACTCGGACAACTGGTCGCATGAGCAGCTCACCAGACGCGGGCATATGACAGAGTGGTTTCTGGATCGCAACATCGTACTCATTGGAGCGGGAGCGCTCGGCAGTATGGTTGCCGAGAACCTCGTTCGAGCCGGCTGTCAGCAGCTTACCATCGTCGACAACGACACGTATGAGATCGGCAACGTGGCTCGCCACACACTAACAATCGATGAGGTAGGACGAAACAAGGCGACAGCAATCGCGGACCGGCTCGAATCCATTGCACCGTACGCCCAAGTCTTTGATGTGGATAGCGCCTTTCCACCGAGCGGTGAGTTGCCGGAGTCAATTAGAGAAGCGGAGGTAGTAATTGACTGTACCGCGTCACGGGGAGTTCGTCGCGCTCTGGATGCGATTAGATGGAATCACCCGGTCGTGTTTTGCTCCGCTGCGATGGGTCGGCGAGCGAGCCGGTTGTTCTGCTTCACAGCTTACTCACATACCTTTCCGTACAGCGATTACAACGAAGCGTTCGATCCATGGCGGTTGCAAGAACAGATCGAATGGGACGAAGACGAGGATGCCATCCCCGAGCGAGTCGGCTGCTGGCACCCAGCATCAGTTATCCGAACGGACCGGGTGATGACGTGGGCAGGGACAGTGACACGACTTCTCGATCAGGCGACGGCATTGAGCCTGCGCGAGAATCACTTCACCGTACTCGAGACCGGTAGTGGCGACGAGCTGCCGACCATTTCACAGGCCACACCTCCCTTCCAGGACGGAACTATATGGCGAGCACCGGAATCACCAATCACCGTACAGATTCCGGCCACGTGTCTTGAAGCGATGTATGAGCGCTGTCGGGAAGAACACCCCTGTGAAACGGGCGGTATTCTCGCTGGAACCGACCGTCTCGATGGGCCAGCACTGGTGGTGAATGCCCGCGACCCACCGCGGGACTCCATTCAAGAACCAACTCGATTCCTCCGCGGAACCGACAAAGTCGAGGAGTGGCTCAAAGACGCCAGGGAGAGCATTGGCATCGACTATCTCGGTGAATGGCACTACCATCCCGGCGCTTCACCCGATCTCAGTCGGGTCGATCGGACTGCGATGAATGACATCGCCAACGACGACGGCTACGACTGTCCGCATCCGCTCCTCTTCATCGTTGGACAGGACGAAGAAGGTCAATTCACGATCAACGCCTATCTATTCCATGATAGTAAGGAATACGAGCAGTTAGAACGGATTGACAACCCAGATGCAGCTACAACTCTCAACGTCGGTGACGATATATGACTGATCCAACTGGCCGTGTATTTCTCAGCTATAAGCACGAACAGACGGACATCGCCAACTTCCTGCAAACGGAACTCGAGCGACACGGGGTGCCGATTTGGCGGGATATCTTCGATTTGAAGCCAGAGCCACTCAGAGATGAGATTATCGACCAGTTGGAGAACCCGGAAACGGCCAGTGGTATTGCGCTCGTCAGTGAGGGCGTAGCCGACTCCGACATCATTCTCAACGACGAGTTGCCGGGATTCAACAAGCGCTGGGACGAGGATGACGAGTTTTTCGTGGTCGTTGTGCCATGTCCCGATATCAGCGTTGGAGAAGCCAAATCGATACTCAACGAGGCACCGATCCTCCACGACTTTTCCGCCTGGAAAATGCTCCCCCTAGAGGAGACCACGTCTGACAAAGCTACAGAGATCGTCCAGGCCGTCTTATCAGAGCGCATCGAGCGGATAGATGGGTATTTGCCGGACGGTGAGCCCCTCGAATGTTCACTTGATACCTACGAATCGCCCGCTCACGACAACGATCCAGCGATTGCTATTGACTGGTCGAGATCGTTCGAACATGGTCCACCATCCCAAGAAGTATGGAACCAGCGTCTACTCCCGGCGTTAACTACGGTAACGGACAGTCTCATTCAAAACGCATCGGGCCGCACCCTCCGATTCCGTGGCCGAACGCATCTTCCCGCTGCGTTCGCGGCCGGTTACTGTCTTCCAACCACACGTCGTATCCAAGCAACGTGGATGCAACCCACCGGTCCTGCCGGGATGACAGAATGGAGACTCGATATCGACGAAGAGGAAAGCGGGTTAGAAGGAGATCTCCAGCGACAACCGAATCACGGAGCGGAGCTGGCGGTGCTCGTCAACATCGCTGCCGATGTGCAACCGGAGATCGACCAAATGCATAACGACCTTCCGGATTTCAACGGTATTCTCAGATTGACACCGGAAGATGGGCCTGGTGTGGAATTGTCCCCGGCACAGGCAGCCCATGCTGCAGGTGTTTTCCGTACCAAGGTACGAGACGCAATCAAAGAACTATCAAAAACATCGACTATTCATCTCTTCATAGCTGGCCCGATGGGGCTCGCCTTTCTCTTCGGGCGAAACTCAAACACTCTTAGACCGATCCAGACCTACCTCTACAGCAAAGACGAGGGTCGGTACTATCCTGCTGGTCGATTACAGAATCAGTCACTTTCAGACGGCTCAGACACCGCCTCAGAAGAGCAATAGCAAATCAGTGCCCATTGCCAGAAGGGCATCGACTCGATCATTTCGCACCAGCGCGTCGTCTACGAGGTGATTAGAGAACTGGTAGGTCTCGTTTTGTTGACCGAGAGAATGCACCCCCGTGATTTATTACTGCAGGAGCGATTATGTCCTACTATGAGCGCAAAGGGCCAGCTCCGTCGGTTCGAGAACAGGGCGCAGTTGCTGCGCCATATCTCTGAGGAGACCGGCACGGACATCGACACGCTTTGGGACGAGTACGAAGCCCAAGTCGAATAGAGCCCTTTGCAGTTTTTGACGCGTGGGCGACGATACTAATCTCGATTTATCGTTCGAAATAGACGCAGAGACAGTCTCTCTGAGCCCTATCGGGGAATATCAGGTTCTCGATCTGGAAGGGCCGGTCGTCATCGTTGGAGATGCGTCGTACCGCGTTGTTCCGGTCGGTGAAGACTCAGAGGCGTCAGAAGATGTTCGGGAACTTAGTGTCGACGAGATACGTGCTGCACTCAGCGAGCTCGCTGACAACGACGACTTTCAGTCAATCGTAGACAATTGCCCGACGAATACGCCGCTCGTCTACGACGACATCGATTATTTGACTCGCCATCTCCCCACAAGTTCGCTCCAGAAGTGCCAGAAGCTGAGTGAGAGCACCCCTTTCGAGAAGGAATTACTCCTCCAAGTTGCCTACGTAGAACGCCAAAACTCTCTCGTCGGGCACGCAGACAACGTCCTCGAGTATTATCTCGAACAGCGTGCTGAAATCGCTGAAAAACTCCGGTCCACCGACGAGATCGACAGCGACGTTGAGCGGTCATTCTTTTCGTATCTCCTCCTCGCCTCGGCACTCATCGAAGAGCTGACGACAGAAACGGTCCTCAACGAACTCTTTCGCGAGGAAGCTCGTCTCGACAGCATCACCGAGCACGTTCGGAGTATGGGGCACGCGAAGCGATTAGAGAAACTCTGTGATATCCAAATACTGACCGGAGGTGACCACGGATCGCTTGTCGAGGTCAAAGAACGCAGAAACAACCTCGTCCACGACGCGCAGAAACGTGCAGGCCTTGACGAACTCGAATCGCGTCGTGAAGTCGCACAGATCCTCGAACAGACTGATCGATGTGCGTCCGTCCTACTGACGATCTCGGGAAAGAACATCGAGTCAGTCATCGCGAAGCGAGGGTGTGAGCCCTATATCGAACACGCTCAATCTGAAGCAGTAGCCGACACAATCACAACCTGGGAACAGGAGAATCCAGAGCGCCTATCGAGACTTCACGACTGTGAAAGAGCAACCCTCGAAGAAATTCGCTGGGATACCGAAGAGAGTGACCCTAGGAACAACATCACGGAGGGATTCACATTTGATGGATTTGATGACGAAGAGCGGTATGAGATACTGATGGAGTTCGTCGGTGATGCCTCAAAGGCGTTCCTCGACCGGATTGATGCTGATGCAAACGAGAGCAATCTCGATCGCTTCGATTTCGCGTTGATGGTGCTGCTCTGTGCTGGTCACAGGTACGAGGAGATTGCCCGGTGGCTGGATACCGACGAAAAGTACGTCCAGCGGAAGGAGAACGTGATAGCCTGGAGAGCTTCGCAGTTCGAGAAGGATTTGGTAGATGAGATCCCCCGCCCAGAGGGCCCAACATGGCCATCGGACACGGAATCAGATGAACAGGATGGGTGCTAGCCCGATAACAGACGGGTCATCCTCGCATAGTACGTATGCTCTCTCAGCGGAAGGCACACTCGGATAAGACCGAGCGTAAGCATCTCGAAGACCGCCTCACGGCAGAAGGTACCATCCGGGATCGAGAGTACTCGCTCGTCGATTCGGTAGCTACGTCGCCGATGCAGCGACCGTGACGCCGCCACCAATCAGGCACTGAACTCGCCGAGGCCCGATTGCTCGTGCTCCAGTGGCTCAGCCGTACTATGCCTATTCCCGGACATCGAATGCTTTCACCGCGACACGGACCGGATACCCACTCTCCGACTCCAGTCGATATACGCCGTGATCTGCAATCTCCGGCACCTCAGAAACGTACCGGTCGTGCGCCATCGTCGCCTCCCGTATCCGGTCTTCAACCGTCCCGAAGTCCTGGCGCCGTGAGAAGATCAAGAGTGCAGCGTGTGAATCCCGGACAGTCAGGTTGTTTAGGAGCTGGTCAACCGCGTCCGTATACACAGATGGTCCATCCCAGAATTTGCACTCCGCGATGAACAGGTTCTCGTTATCATACCGGAGCAGGATATCCGTCTTCCCACCGCGGTTGAACGTTTCTCCGGTCGCGAACCCGGAGTAATGCGAATTAATCCCCATCAGGAAAATATCCCGTAGCGACTCCTCATCCAGACCCCGGACCGGCGTGGCGGATCGTTCCAGATCACGTCCTAAGTCGTCAAGCAGATCCAAGACCTCGATAAAGGTCCGGTCCTGGAGCACCTCGTCATCACTGTCCGCAGCCGGTGACGGTAGCTCAATCTCTCGCTTTTTCTCCGGCACTACATATCCAGGTTCCGCGGTGTCACCGGTGTCGACACCCAGTTCGGCCATCACCGCATGGTTTGTATCAACGATCTCCCGCCGTTCCTCAATCGAGCGGCGGGCGGTTCGCCGCAGCTGCTCCTCCATCTCCGCGATATCATCCTCAAGCTGTTCCACGAACCACGCCACCTTATCCACCCATTCGTCAACCTCTGACTGAATTTCGGCTTGGACCTGTTCCGCATCCTTATTCCCGATTGTGTAGTCAACGTGGTAGACGACCTCGTTCCGGTTCAATTCATTGTAGCGCGGTTTGTTCAGCTTTGAGGAGCTAGGATTGATCTGCAGGAGGTCGCTGTCGCCGTCGAACGGCAGCTTCACACGGATCCGCTGGTACGTTTTAGTAGGCCGACCGCGCTGATTGAGGCCGGGCAGGCCTTGGCCACGCGGGACCTCTTTCTCGACCTCGCCGACCTGTTCCAAATCGTAGTCGTTGAGCTGGATCGGGGACGGTATGTATCTTGACGTGAATATCAGGGTCAGGAGGTCGGTGCTGTCCTGCAGCTCGTCGTTGGACAGTCCCTTGATTTCGTCCTTCAGCGCTGTCTCTTGCTCCCGCCTGTACTCGTGGATTGATTGGTCGGAGAAGAGATGGTCAACTGATTGTCGCCGTCTCATTACCACGTAGTTGGGCCGTGATCTGTCATAAAATACCGGATCAACTAGTAGACCGGTTGTATCACAGGATCACGAACTACGGGCTTCCCGTTCGACCTCGCGCTCTACCGCATCCGACTCCTCATACAAGAACCGTGATGGCCGCCCCTGCGTGAACCCGCAGCCGGGACACTTCCAGATCGGCTTGTCATCCCGGAATCGCCGCGATTTCGTGTCTGTCATCAGATCGGTACCGCACTCCGGACAGACCGGTGAGTCAGCATACGCGTAGGCGTCACCAAGACTGCGCTGGCGGCCGTGCAGCACTCGCCATTTCACGCCGAACTTATCGACCTCCCACTCGGAGACATCGCGCCGAGGCTTCCCTCGAGCCGTGGCGACGAATGCGGCGGACCGGCCACTACTACCACTGTTACCGAACGTGTTCCGGGCCCAGGACAGGAGCCACCAGAGCAGAGCGAACGCAATTATGGCGATCAGCACGACCCGGAGATACGGGTTGTTCAGGAAAGTGAGAGGGTCGATATCAGTAATGGTCTTTGGGAGAAGTGGCTGGAGTAGGGAGGCGATGAGGATTGCGGCCGCCGCGGTTACGATTTCGTCGACCGAAATTTCCATTTGATAACTGATTACATACCAGTATGGTTAGATGTGTCGAATTACCGGAACATGTTGATCTCATCCATCAATATTCGAGATGCGCGCTGTGTATTCAGTACAGCCAAAGGTCGATCACTACTTGAGGGTTGAAAGACCGTTCTGGAAACATTCCCAGAAACAGACGAAACATAGTAGAAATCCGGTGACGGAGCCGGTTCTAAATTTGTCCCAAACCTTCCCGGAAACGCGGAAGCGACACGCCGCAGCTTATCGGGAATATGGCCATCTAGTCGAGTATGCCCAAGCACTCTACATCGATATCAAACCAATTAGCGGTGGATCAACCGACCCGGGACGCTAACCGCAATCGAACCCTTGCCGATCAAGCCGACCCAACCACGGAGAAGATGCTGTTGCCGTCACTTGAGGACGGCATCACGCTGCTCGACGTCGAGGGAGGCCGCGGCGTCCCAATCTTGCAATCGCTCGTGCTCGACCATCTCCTTTTGCACGACGGGCCCGCCTTCTGGGTCGACGCGAACGGCCACGCGACGACGACCACGCTCGCCCAAATCGCCCCCAGCCAGCGGTTGCTCAACCGGATCCACGTCGCGCGCGGGTTCACCGCCTACCAGCACTACGGCACCGTCTGCGATCTCCCGACGGCGGTGAACCAATCTATCCGGAGATCTACCGCAGACACCGGGACGAGCAGTCGACAGTCGACGGCTCGCAACGAGGACGCGTCCTCGCACACCCCGTCGCTCATCGTCGCCCCGGCAGTCGATGCGCAGTACCGCACTGACGACACGCTCGGAGACGCCCACGCCGGGACACTCCAAGCGCGAACGCTCGCTCGACTGGCGACCTACGCGGATGGGTACGAGGTGCCGGTGCTCGTTACTCGCAGCAAAGCGGACGAGTTCGCGGCGCCGGTCGCGACAGCCGCTGATCGCCGTCTCGAGTGCGAGCAGACCCGGATGGGGCCACGGTTCACGGGTGAGGAGTTCGAGACGCTCGTCTATCCCGTCGACGATGGGGCATACTACCAGACGACGTTTACCTACTGGCGTCAGGTACTCGGCGCACGTGCCGAACAGGTCGGGCTGGAACCGGCCTCGCCCTCCACCCCGACCACGACCTCCGACGGCGTCGGAACGGGGATGACGGCCAACGGAACGACCGCATCACTCACTGCGAACCCACTACTCGATGCCTGGACGAGTGCTGGAGGGCGATAGTAATGGGGCGCACCAATCCGACGTATCGGGATGCGCTGCGAACTATCGAGGAGCGATGGACGGATTTCCGTCGGGCGCTCCGTCGTCGCGACCAACCGCGCTTCGACCAGCTGTTCGAGTACGCTCGCGAGCACGCCGACGCGAGTGGCCTGTTGAACCACCAAAACCCGCTGTTGCCGGCGCTGATCAGCATCGATCTCGAACAGGAAGCCCGACTCGATGAACACGAAGACCGCCTCGCTGAACTCGAAAACGCACTCAACGAGGCGGACGATCGGCAACAACACTCCGAGGCAGGTACAACGGAGGACGGATTGTACTGATGGTTTTTAGTACGGGGTACTAGACCGTTCGTATGGCAACGGATCGTTTTCAGAGAATCAACGACTTGGAATCAGGTGATCGAATTCGAATCCACCTTACCGGAGACGGTCCGGTTGAGGCTGGCGGTGTGACGTTTCAGAATCCGTGGGAGACCTCCGTCGGAAGCGTACACGAAGAGAGAAAGGACCCCCGGAAGGGAGATGAGGTCCGACATATCGAATTTCATCGGACAGTGCGTCTCGATGCACCTGACGAGATCGTGCCGCCTGATCGCATCGTGTTGAAAACTGCACATCGGATGGAGCAGGAGAACACACTTCGGCTGACATTCAAACAGCTGATCGAAGATAGTCCCGGTCACTATACTCTCCATGCCCTGGGACTCGAGGATCTCGAGGTTCTCGAATGAATTTGTATCGAATACAGCGCCTCAGTACCGTAATTAGTAGACTTAACCAACATCCCGTAGCAAGCGTGGGTTTTGTTGGTTAAGATGGACGGAGAAGGGGATCAGCGCCCCGGAAGTGTTTGTGGAAAATGGATGGAAAGCCCCAAATTCGCGTTCCACGCCCTTCGCAGCCGTGTCACACAGATTCCCTGAACTCCGGAAGCAACACACTGCCGATTATCGGGTGAGCGT
Organism: Halobaculum sp. XH14; assembly: GCF_032116555.1. Taxonomy (NCBI): domain Archaea; kingdom Methanobacteriati; phylum Methanobacteriota; class Halobacteria; order Halobacteriales; family Haloferacaceae; genus Halorarum; species Halorarum halobium. The sequence goes on along the minus strand of NZ_CP134950.1, from coordinate 117,956 downwards.
ACGTTGGCGTGCCTATGCTGGAGGACGATAGATAGAAAATGCCATTCACATTCGATTTCCTTGATGATGGCCGTGTCCTCGAATGGGAGACGACGGCTGACGGCGCCGTCGCGACCGAACGCGAAGACTACTCGCCGCGCTTCTACGTCGCATCCCGCGCACCAGATGACGAGATCGACCTCACGAGACTCCGCAGCGTGTACGAACGGCACCCGGACGTCGTCGCGACCGATATCGTCGCCCGGCGGCCAGGCTTCCGTCGCGACGACGAGGACGTCCTCGCCGTCGACGTTGTCCACATCGATCGGATCACCTCGCTGGCTCGACAGGCACGCCAGCTGTCCGAGTACCCTGTGGGGGATCTCGCCTGCTTCAATGTCGATCTCTCGCGGGAGTTTCGGTACTGTCTCGAGAACGATGTAGATCCGACGCCAACGAGCGATCTCTCGACGCTGCGACTCGACGTCCCACTCACAGAGACAACAGGCGATGCGTATACCGAACTTGCCGTCGGCGGCGAGACGGTCACGGGCCCGCCAGCAGATATCCTGACGACAGTCCAAGCTGCGCTTGACGACCACGATCCGGACGTCCTCGTCTGCTCGACGAGCGAGATCGTCCCGACCCTGTACGAGATGGCTGCCAGCAATGGCGCCGACAATTTCTCGTTGAGCCGGACCCCAGAGGGCGATTTCCAGCAGCTCGCGAGCCGCTCGACCTACGCGAGCTACGGCCGCGTCGGGCACTCGCCGGCGCGCTACAACGTGCCCGGAAGAGCAATCATCGACCGATCGAACACGTTCTTCTTTGGCGAGACCAACATCGACGGCGTCCTCGACCTGGTCTCGCGGTCGCGCAAGCCGATACAGGAGGCAGCCTGGGCGTCGATCGGCAACATCCTCACAGCCATCCAGATCTGTGAAGCCCACGAACGCGGCGTCCTCGTCCCGTGGCACTCCTGGCGCCACGAGAAATTCAAATCAACAGGGGTGCTCCACGATGCCGATCGTGGTGGGTTCATCTTCGCACCTGAGGTCGGACTCCACGAGGATGTCCACGAACTCGATTTCTCCTCGTTGTATCCGAACATCATCTGCACGCACAACGTCTCGCCGGACGTGATTCGCTGCGAGTGCCATCGCGACCGCGAGGACGTCCCCGGACTCGGGTACTCGATCTGTGACGACCGGGGCTACCTCGTCGACGTCCTCCAGCCGATCATCGATGCGCGCGACGAGATCAAAGCCGCCATCCGTCGCGAACAAGAGCGTGACGAGCCTGATGAGGAGCGCCTCGACGAACTCGAAGGGCGGTCGGGGGCGCTGAAGTGGATCCTCGTCGCCTGCTTTGGGTACCAAGGCTTTAACAACGCCAAATACGGGCGCATCGAGTGCCACGAGGCAATCAATGCGTTCGCGCGCGAGATTTTGTTGACGGCGAAGCAACGCCTCGAAGCCGGCGGCTGGCGTGTCGTCCACGGCATCGTCGACTCCATCTGGGTGACCCCAAACCCCGACGTCGACGACGAGGACCGCGAGTCCCTCGAGGCCCTCGCGACCGAGATCACCGAAGCAGTCGACATCCGCCTCGAGTATGAATCGCACTATGACTGGGTGGCGTTCGTCCCACAACGCGAGAGCGACGCCGGCGCACTAACGAAGTATTTCGGAAAGGTCGTCGATGAGGACGAGTTCAAGATCAGAGGCATCGAAGCCCGCCAGCGGTCGACGCCACCATTTATTGAGGACGTCCAGCGAGAATGCCTCGATCGCCTCGATACGACGCAGTCACCAGAGGCAGTCCTCAGCTGTCTCGACCGTGCAGTCTCGAAACTCCATGCCGGTGAGGTAGCGGTGGAGCGACTCGTCGAACGGAATCGTGTCTCCAAACCACTCGACGGCTATACCCAGAACACACAGAACGTCGCAGCGCTGAAACGGGCTCGCGACCAGGACCTCGCTGTCCATCCCGGGCAAGATATTGAGTACGTCGTGGTTGATGACGAGAAATCCTCACGGGAACGCGTCGTACTCGCCCACGAAGAGGTCGAAACATACGATCCATCGTATTACGAGACACAACTCGTCCGCGCTGTCGAAAGCGTCCTCTCGCCCTTGGGTTGGGATCAGACGGATATTCGACGGAGTCTCGCCGAGACACGAGAGGTAGAGTTGACCGATTTTACAATGACCTGGAATGGATGACCTTGTTCTGAGATGCCGATAGCGGCTCTTTACCACCATATTTCGGTTTTATCGATAGATGGACCCATGAGATACATGGGTCAATGGACGGAGATCGTCTTCGGTGAGAAAAAACCACAAGTGGGCGACAACGTCGACACCCCCCGGAGTGTGAATGGTGGAGTGATATGTATTCATATTGTGAATCTCTTTCTCTAAGCCGAATCCATTCACACTGAGGGGGGAGTACCCTGGATCAGTTACACCCCCCTCAGTGTGAATGGGATTTGAAATCAATCACACCGTGGGTGGACAACCTATATGTGAATGGGATGAATTGGTCCGGCTATGCCAAACAACGAATCCACGCAAACGACCGTCGACGAGATCTTGAATGTCGACGAGGACAACGAAGAAGACGAATCGAATATTTTTGAAAAACCGTGGCTGCTCGAAATCGATAACGTACCAGACGCCAACCGGATCGTCGGCCGTGACGACCACATCACGTTCTTGGCGAAGAATCTCCGGAAAATGCGGACGAACAGCGTTCCGGACAACGTTCTAGAGTGGGGTGAAACCGGGACAGGGAAGACACTAGTTGCAAGGCACGTCTGTGAGCGCCTCGAAGCAGCAACGGACGGGACGGATTCGCCCATCGTTACAGCCTACATTAACCCGGACCCGATTTCTACGTATACCTCCACCTTCCGAAAGATTGCAGAACAGGTGAACGCCAAAGCGGAAAACCCGCTTGAAGTTCCCTATCAGGGCCTTTCAGCAGAACACTACCGGGATCAGAAGTTGTGGCCCGTCGTTCAGCGGGAATTCTCGGGTGGGCTCGTCGTCATTATCGACGAAATCGACAAGCACGGCGAGGTCAACGAAGTACTCTACACGCTTTCACGGACACAATCGAAAGACGACGTGGATTTCCCAGTCCTCACGATCGGGATTTCAAACGACATCGAATTCAAAGGCGAAATCGAGTCCCGGGTGCAATCCACACTCCAACCGGAACACCGAACGTTCACGCCGTACGAAGAAGATCAGCTTATCGCGATCCTCGAGAATCGCCGCGACGCGTTTTACGACGGAGTCCTCGATGACGAAGTGATACCAACAACAGCCGAACTCGCAGCTGAAGAACACGGAGACGCTCGACGCGCAGTTCGATTGTTCCGCAATGCGGGTGAAATTGCCGACGAGGAAGGAGACGACATCGTGACCGCTGAGCACGTCCACGAGGCCGACGAACTCGTCGAGGTCGAACTCTTTATGGAAATGGTGAAAGGGACGCCGTTGTCCGGGAAGTTACTCCTCTTTGCACTCACACGACTTGATCGGAACAACCCGGAGAAGGAGTGGTTCCGTACGTCCGAGATCCACGAGGTGTACCAAACAGTCGCAAGAGATGTTGAAGTGGAGCCGAAGGGGTACAATCGCGCACTTGAACTCCTGAACAAACACGTGACGACTGGCGTTCTCGAATCCAAGAAGAAGGAAGGCGGCGATCAAGGAAAGTTCAGATCGTACTCACTCCAGGGTGACGTCGAGAGCACTCGAACTGGGCTGATCAATTCGACACCGGAGCTCCAGACGTTGATGGGATGGTGACACCCCCACCCCTCGGTGTGAATGGTATGGCATAGGGGATGGCAGCTGTTTAGATGACGCTGGTGTCGTTGGAGAGCCGTTAGCAGTCTCGTGAGGTTGAAACAACCCGTAGAGCGGGTAATACGGTAAAATTGGCTGTTTGCAGTGGTTGGCTAGTGTGTCGCACCGCAGTAATAGATAATTTTAATACACACGAGTCTAAACAGTCCTCCGAGTAGTATCCTGTTTAAAGGCAAGGCACTTGTGCCGAAGCCGACGCGCCAGCGCGGAGGCGGAGGGGCGTCCGCGCTGGTCGGGTTCCGCTATTAGGAGCAGCTTAATCGTGGTGCCCCACGTGGTGGGACCATTCACACTGAGGGGTGTGGGGGTGGGATATCCGCCAAACCGTTTCGCTGGCACCGCTTTGCCTCGTCTTCCAATGACGAAATGGAACGCCGTGTTGAGGAGGGTGGCTGCCCATTCACACCGAGGGGTGTCGGACTGACGGGTCCCATTCACACTCCGGGGGGACCCCTTTCGTCCACGACATTCTGCAGCCATCGCCAATCGGGTACTGGGCTATCGAATACCAGCCGACTTCGCCAGCGAACGTCAGGTCACAGGTGTCCGCTCAGAGGGTGGCAACACACTCGACGAGCTCGTCTTCAGTAGTCCACCGGCATAACCGACCGCCATCGTCCAACATCTCAAAAATCGCCGTCTGCATACCACTATACGGATTCTCACTCGTCACTCCGGTCTCAACGTCCTCCAGGTCGAGTGGTTCGTATTCGCGCTTGAATACGTGCGTTTTCGCGAAATATTCCTCCAGGGCCGTGAAATACCCCTGTTCGACCAGAAATCCTCCCTGGGCGTGTTCGGCGACACCGACGATCGTATCCGTATAATCAGCGAGCAGACGGAACTTGAGATAGGTATTCGTCCACTCACTTCTGATGTCGACCATCAAAAATGCATACGCGCCGGCCCGCCGATTGAGGCGATCTTTCACGAGTTGGAGACGGCGAATCTCGGGTTGACCATAGCTGCCGAGGACAAAGTACGAATGCTCAGCCGAGAAGATCGGCGTGAGCTCCGCAACACTCTGTTTCAGCGCTTCGTACTCCGCCGGCGTGAGTGAGGTCTCGTGAAGATACTCCTCGGCCTTCGCAGCGAGTTCATCAACAGTGACTGGATCCTCACTCATCTACCCGTGCATACTCGGATAGCGTGCTTTAATGTGGCGACCTCATCATAGACCGATTCGCTCCTACCCGATTCGTATTAGGGCGAAACGCTTTTGCACGCACCACCCGAACAACGAAGTAATGAGTACCTCCGATCAGCCGCCAAGCGATCTCGATTCCGTACGGGAGCGACTCAACGTCGTCACCCAGGAGACGCGGTTCGCGCTCCTCCAGGACATCCTCGGGCATCCGTCGGAACTACCGACGCTGAAGGAACTCGACTACGTCAACCCGAGCAAGAGCCAGACGACGATTCGCCAGCACCTCCAGCAGCTCGTCGACGCCGGCGTCGTCGAGGAGGTGCTCTTGCCCGAGGACCGCCGGCAGAACGACCTCCCGTACAAGTTCTACGGGATCAGTGAGAGCGGCCGGCAGTTCCTCGAGGACCACAAGCTCCTCCGCGCACAAGACACGCTTCGAGAAATCTACGACCGGGTCGAGAAGACCGACGACATCAAACGGTACGAGACTGCCCCGCGACCCGAGCGCTGACACTCCTTCTTCACTTCGTCCCGTCGCCACGGCTGTGGTCTGTCCCGCTACTGCGAACGGAGTCGATCGCCGCCTTCTGAGGCTCATGGATACAGACGGAAGTCTCTCATTCCGTCATTTCGGACGCAGTCGGGTATTGTGCAGCAGGGCATCACTGGTGCTGTCCTAGTTCACGAGTGCTTCGTTGCTCAGACGGCCCGTTCGGTCAGAAAGCCTATATCAGTATAGTATAGCGTCCGTAGTATGCCCGAATGCCAGAACTGCGGGTCCTTCGTTACTGCACAGTATGCTCGTGTGTTTACCCCGGATAATGTCGATACGCCACGGGTGTGTCCGTACTGTCCGGACAAACTCCGCGACGGTGCCGACGTCCGCTCTGCGCGGTCAAACCGGCGCTCTGCGTAACGTAGGGTGTGATTCCCTGATTTGATTTCGTCTTAGTGAGCGAACACATTGCTATCGGGCGGGTGGCCCCGATCGGTTCAGTCGCCCGGCTTGACTGGACCTTTGTATTTGGAGGTTACCGTTTCGCCCTCTCGCCACTGCCAGTAGTAGTAGCGGTTATCGTTGATTTCCTTGATCGTGATCGTTGCCTTGGTAAGGACGTCGTCCGGGAGATCGGGTGGGCGCTCTTCGTCCTCGTCGTCGTTGTCCGACTCGAGACGGTCCGTTCGCTCTTTGTACTCGGCCAACGCTTCCGCATAGCGTGATACGTGGCGGAGTTGGTCTGAGGAGTATTCGTTGAGGGTGTCGACGATGTCCGCCGGAAGGTCTGCCGGCGGCGTCGGTGGCTCGTAGGACATTGGGACCCTTCGTATTAACCAACACAACTCGCCAGAGCCATAGATTGTTGGTTAATCACCGGCCTCCCTCAATTCCGATGGTACGTTGTGAGATACTGTTCGATGAGGGTAGAAACCGCGTGGCTGAATCGATCAATCTCGTGAGCGAGAATCTTGAACTCGAGGATGGAAGAGTGAGGGTGGATCTGCCACGAAGACGGATATGAGTGAATGAAAAAGCTGTACTCGCCGTAGAAGTCATCGAGGCGGGAGGGAAGCTCGTGGTGCCAGAGCGAATCCAAGTAACCGATGACGTGATTGTTGGATGGGAACGGCGGTACGAGGTAGTTGGCTTTGATGTCAAGTAGTTCGTCGGTGAGAGTATCGATGAACTCCTCGTCAAGCTGGCCAAGCCGTCGCCCCTCTTTCAGTGATCGGACGACATTCTGTATCGTGCGGCGAACGCCAGGCTTGAGATGGGCAGGGTTGACAGGAGTCACGAACGATTCGACCGACTCGGTGGTCTCTACTTCGAGTCCTGCCAGCGCGATGTAGAGCGGGTAGGAGAGGTTCGTCTTGAGCACTTCGGTGATGGTACCCTTGGTGATGCCGTACTTGTCGTCGTAGCTGAGTCGTGACCGGGTACTGTGGTCGTAGAGACGGTCCCGGAGCTGACTGCGCTGTGTCTCAAAACTCGGAGTCTGTCGACCTCTAACCCAGTCATACCATTGCTGATTAGCGGACAAGAATGGACGTGGCGGGGTATGCGCCGGTACTGAGGAGTCATCGTAGATGGTAGCGTACTCTGCGTTGATGAACAGGAGATCGTCGAACACCGACCAGCTCAAATTCTCCAAGAGCTTCCGTAGTTCTCGGTAGCACGGCGGGATCGAACCGCGGTCTGCAAGCACATCGATATTGGTGATGATGCTTTCCATCTCCAGCAGGTAGAGATGCACTGCGGGGAAGGTATTGAACCGTTGCCACGTCGTCCGCCGCCAGTACGTTTGGAGTTCGTCACGCCATTCGTCGATCTTGGAGAGCAACGTCTCCGTCGTCTTTGTGATCGAGTCCTTCTCCGATTCAACTCGCGCTTTGACAGCCTCCTGCACCTGCTTTCTCGACGCAATTGAATCCGATTGCGATTTGCTGGCCACTTCCGAGACCGGGTATTTTGAGCCGTGGAGATAGTGGTATTTCTCCTCTAGCGTCGCTTCGTCTGTCTCTGCGAACGAGTCGAGAAAGGCATCGAACTTGGAGCTATCCAGTCCATGGATTTGGAGCCCATAGTACGGCTGGGGGCGTGATGAGGACCGGTCAACAATTCGGAGCTGGAGGAAGTCCAGCCCCATCTCATCAAGTGCCTCATTATATCGCTCTGTGACTTCGAGCGCCGTCTTGTACTGGTTCTCGGGATCATTCGGATAGGCTTCGGGCACTTCGTGCAGTACCTTCGAGAAGAACGCGTCGACGAGATGGTTCGGGAAGTCCACATAGTGGTTCCGGACGTTGCCCTCGATCGTGAAATACTGGTTTTCGCTCGCATCGGGCGAAGGTCCGGACGTCTGCGTTAAATACGGCCAATCCATAACGAGAGCTACCTCTACAATTGCCCATTGTAGACTCGATATTTAATCTCTGTCAGTGATTGAGAGTACCGGTGAAGTTCGGTGGACTTGGTGGTGCCCTACACGGTACTTGCAATGCCAGTGAAGTACCCATGGGCCATATCTAGCTGGTCCCGATCAACCTCATCGGCTTCGGCCCGGAAATGGAGAAGCGCGTTCCGCGTCTCGCGAATATCTTCAAGCAGGCTTTCGACCATATCGCGTTCCTGTGAGAGGCGTGGTGGCAGGTGATCGAGGTTTCGCATTATGAACATCCGATAGTCATCGAACGAGAAGTCTTCGGGGCAATCAGGCGTCTCATAGCTCTCGTCATGCTCAGCGCGATCGGCGAACGTCTCGTCGATAGCCTGGTCTAGGTCATCAAAGGATGCACGGAACAGGTGGCGGAGACTTTCCTCGATCTCGCCAATCTGGAGGAACGGTTCGACCTGATGTTCGAGGAAATAGAGGATATCGTAGCGGGTCAGGATCCCGTCCAGGCCATCTTGGTCGCCAATCAGGACATAGTCATCCTCGGCAAGCGTATCGAACAACTCGAAAATATCGTGGTCTCGGTCCACGAACTCGGGATTCGTATTCAGGGCGATTTTGACGGAGGTCTCCTCGACCCGCGGATCGTCCATTGACTTCACGTATTTTGCGACCGATTTGTACGTGACTGTACCCTCAACACCATCATCGCTCACCACTGGGAGCTGGTCAAAATCGTGTTCCAGCATGAGCGTCAAGGCATTCTGAATCGAGTCATCCAGATCGACAGTTACGGGCTCATCTGGTGTCGCGGCCGTTCTGTGGCTGAGAACGTCGGCCGCCGTGAAGAATTCCATAGCTCGACTAATGTCGTACGTGTCCTTCTACATTGGGGACATCCTGGAGAACGAACCGAACAAGTGGATTGCAGCGACGGGAGTAGACGACGTTCCGAGGTAGACGATATGCTCCGAAAAAACGGTCCCTCGGCGAAAAGGCCTCAAATCGATGTCTTTGGGAGTCGCCCGTCGGGCCGTGGAACACTGCCGCGCTTGATCTCGAGATCGACTCTCCGCAGATGCTTGCATCCTCCATCGGGTGCTCGCTGCTGCCAGTCGGGACAGGAACACGACTCACTGACGACGTCGACTTCGTATCGGTTTCCCGACCCGGATCGCACCTCATACCGACCGCCTTTTTCGAGCAACGAAATCGACATTTCCTCGGTGACGGCTCGCCTCGTTCGGGGATCGAGATCGTCGCTTTGAGAAGAAGACTCTGCGACGACCATCCGATCACGCATATCTCCTGTCTGGCCCCCGTCAGGCGTAGCGGCGTCAGGGCTCTGCAGCCGGTCAACCAGCCGGGCTTCGATCGGATGCCCCTCTCGCCACAGGTAGTGGACTTCGCGACGGTCTCGGTGGTCATAGGACCCGCAGGCGGCAGCGTCACCGGACCAGACGCGCCATGCGCCGAGTGCTCCCATCGCGTCGACGATGGTTCGAGGAACCGTCTCGTACTCGGCAGGATAGAAAATGCGGAACCGAGTGCACCCTTCTTGCGGCGGAATATGGTCCCACCACTCGACGGCGTCACTCCAGCTGTCGAACATCGCTTCGTCGCTCCCGTATCCGACGGTTACCCCGTCGAGTTGCAAGGCGTGAGGTCGTTCTCCGGTCTCGCCTTCGAGGAGTCGGAGGACAGCGTATCGGAGGTACTCGTGGGCCTGGTTGTCCGCCGATTGCGCGACTTGATTGTGCTGCTCTGCGACGCGCTCGGCTTCCTCGAGAACTGCCGTGAGATATCGATCAGTCATGGTTTGACGGAGGGTGAGATGCGCCTCCGCCCTTCGGCGGGCGCTGAAAAACTTAACCAACAAAGTGAGTGACCGACGAATCTGTTGGTTAAACCCGCGAAGTCAGCTGCTCAGCCTTCGAGAACGTCGATGAGTTCCTCTGCCGTCCGACTGATCCGCCCGAGTCGGTCGCGAACGACCTCGGAATCGTCCGACTCCCACGCAGCGAGGTAGAACGCCGACCCGCTAGTATCCAGTCCACAGTACCGCCCGACGACGTACGCGACGGCCTCGGCCTCGACTTCGCGTTTCGCTCGCTCGGTGTCGTCGTCGATGTCGAAGTGGAGCAGAGCGTGGGCGTACTCGTGAATTAGCGTCCGCGCGAGGTCGGCCTCGTTCTCCCGATCACGCACCTCGACGAGCGGCTGGACGTCGACGAGGCTCAGCTGCTCGCAGATGCCCTTCGCCTCGCCGTGGGTCCACTCCTCGGCTGGAACGATCCGCACCGTCACGCCGAGGTCATCAGCGGCGGCAGTCAACTGCTCGACGAGGTCGCCGGTGTCCCCGGTCGCTTCCGTGTCGAGATCAGGAAGCGGCTCGCCCTCGGTCTGGGAGACATCGAACACCGGCGCGGGCTTGAACCCGACCAGGCCCTCGGACCACTCCTCGGGCGGGGTCTCATCGTACTCACAGTCGCTGTCCTCGTGGTAGCTCGGGGAGTTCTCGCACTCCGGGCACTGCTTGGTGATGATCGGTGCCCAGATCCAGATGGCCGACTCACCCTCCGTGACGTGGCGATCGAACTCCTCCTGCCACGTCCGGTAGCCCGCCACCCGGCTCGCCTCGGGACACTGCCGCTTGATGAGGAGCGTGTTCCGGTAGGAATAGTCGTGAAAGCGACTCTGGACGTCAAGCCACTCCTGGAACTCCGCGCTGGCCTGCGCGTCGTCGACGCCGGCGACGAGGTCGTCGATCCACTGTTCGATGGTACTATGCATCTGATCGTGTCGGGTATCCGAATCACCGAAGCTAACCCGCGAATTGGCACTCGATAACATTATCACTCAATTCAGGCGACGCTCACGTCCGGATGAGCGCCCCGCACCCTTCGGGGGCCAAAAAACACATCGGCGGTTGCTCAATGGGGCGACTGAATAGCTAGCAGGGATTCGATTAGAGATGGAGACGTAGCCGTTGTTCTGGTGTTGAGCGTGATTTCACAACACCGCAGTCATATACTCAAGAATCAAATCGAATGCTATGTCGACACAACAGTTCCTCGTAATGGGGGATAATCACGGAAATACAGAAGCTCTGAGACGGGTAGCTGCTGAAACGGAAGATGAACGTTTCGACTTCATCATTCACGTGGGAGACTTCACAAATGCTCATAACGAAGGGGAAGATGCCGGTGTTGAACAGCTCCAAGCTGTAGAGCCATATCTTGAAACCCTCGCTAACCGCGCTGAAAACGGGCTTCTCTACGTCTATGGCAATCGAGATTACTACGGCGAGCTTGAATACGATCTGAGCGTTGGGACGCATATCCCCTCGGACGACGTCGTCACGGTTGGCGGGCAACAGTTCACCCAAGACCCGGAAGCGGTATCGAGCGACGGAATACTCGTCACTCATTGGGAAGAGACGGGAATGATTGACCATTTTCCCGGTCGTGCCTACTTCTGTGGCCATACGCATACGGGCCGATACAAGGAGCGGATGCTCAACTCGGCGTTTCTGTACCGTGACGACTCAAAGGCCGATTCAGCTATCTATGGTGGCTATTTCGTGGTGACCGTTGAGGACGAACCCCCGTTCGACATTGACCTCCGAAATATTGGGCGACTCGATACTACTGTCTGTCAACAACACCAGGAACGAGGGATTCTAATCGGCCCAGACTACCACAGCTGTATGTATTGCTGGCAGCCAATTCTACTGATGCGAGAGATGGCGAGCGCAGCGTTCTATGGTGTTACCACGGAGACGAATCGAGATTTCGCAGCAGAGGATGAACTGATTGAGTACGCAATCGGGCTATGGGAGTCTCCACCACCTGGATTTCAGGAGGAATTCGCTGAGTATCTATCAAGTGATCGGCCTGATCCACTCGGACCGCTCGTTCGGAATGATGACGGGAAATTCGTGCGTTGGGATTGACTGTTAAATACTGGGGGAGGTAACATCCCATCAGATGACCGAAACTGATGATTCACGAGTACTTGAATCGCTCCCAGACCAACCGCTTTCTGGTGAGATTGTCAATAGTTTGGCGGAGCATGATATGTTCGAGCAGGTTGTCGCGGTGCGTGGATACTACACGAACGACAGCCCGGTCGTAATTCAGTTATTACTGAATCTCCCGAATCGTGGATTGATCGCGGTCGACCATACGGGGGATAGATGGCAGATCGTGTGGGACTCGGCAAAGGATTTCGAGGCACCAGAAGATCTGTCTGATGACGAAGCCAGCCGCCGAGCATATCAGAAAGCCCATGAACGCCTTACTAAACTCGCTCCCGATATGGAGGCAGAGTACGGGAGCTACTTCGAGAATTCACTCTCTGAGGAGAATAAAATGGGCGAGGATCAGAGTTACACGCCGGCGGAAACGCCTGATGGACTTGTTACTGCTGACGATCTGGAGGAATAGCAATCCGAATCTCTTGACGTATCTGGTGAATCAGTCGTTTGCTCTTCCTCGAAGTGTCTGCCGATTCTGCGCGAAGTCAAGGGAAACAAGGTACTCGAGGAACTCGTCGAACTGCTCGACGTCGCTAGGCGTGTCGGTCGCAAGGTGACGTGCCCACTCGATAGCCCACTGGAAGGCGGGATCCGACCCGCCCTTGCCGTGTAGATACCACCAGCGAGCCGCTTTGAGAACCACTATGGGATTCGTCGGCGGCTGCTCACCGGCGAGCCCACGGGTGATAGACTCTATCTCGTCGGGGACATCGGCGGGATTGATCTTCTCTGATTGCGTGTTTGCGATATCGACTGGGATGTCGTCGATCGAGACGTTGTCGGGACTCTGTTGTTGACTCACTGGAAGTCACCTCTGAGAGCTTTCGAAGGAGCCCTCGCCCTCTCGGGGGGCACGAAAAACAGGTCGCAAAGTCACGCCGGCGGGAGGTAGACGCTCTGCTCACCGGCGATCTCCTCCAGGTTGTTTCGATGACGGTGGCTGAAGTAGCACTCGTAACTGCAGTATCCACAGATTGCGCCGGTATCGTATTCGGCGACGTACGGGCCGCGGCGAGTTCGCCAGACGTTCGTCCCGCACTCGGTACAGGCGGCGTCCTCGAGATCGGCAGGACTCGGACCCTCGTACTCGACGGTCAGCCCCTCGTCTTGCGGTGTCGATTCAGGCCAGACTCCGTGTTGCTGCCAGAACTCGCGGACCCGGGCGAGGCTGTGACGCACCGTCTTTCGGACAGTGACGTGGTCGGCGTCGCGACCGCTGTCGTCCCAGCCGTCGGCCGTCCAGAACTCGCCGAACTGTGCGCCGCGATGCAGCCCGTTCCAGTCGACGCCGACGATGTCGGCTGGTGGCTCGTCCGTGAGAGTCGGTCTGGTCAGCTGTCGAATGGCGTTGAGCTGCTTGGGCGGACTCCCGCCGAGGATGTGGACGCGTCGCCCTCTCCAATCGGCTGGGTCGGAGAACTCGTGGGCCAGGCGGTCGGCGTATCCCCGTGAATACCCGAGGACGAGGGTATTGGGTATCGCGTCGATCACCGCCCGCGACTTCGGAACGACGATGAGCTCGGCCTCGGGGTAGCTCGCTCGGATTTCGCGAGCGGCAGCGACGTGGGCGTCGACGGCATCTGGTTCGAAGATGTCGCCGATGACACCGACCTGTGGCTCGTGCTCGAAGAATCGATCGACGAAGCGTTCCAGGTCGGGATTGCGGAAGTCGTTATCGAGCATCCCCACAGGAATCTCGAGGTTTAGGTACTGGTCTGACTGATACCCACAGTCTTCTCGAAACCCGGGAAGAAATCCGAGGGCCAACGCATCAGCGACGAATGGAACTCGATGGAGGAACGCCACATGGTCCGCTTGTCTGGCGGCATCGATGTCGCTAGCCGTGCTGGAGTCTGGACTCAAATCGAAGGACATGACTGAACTCGCGAGGGGGGTGCTGGTCGCCCCGCACCCATTCAGGGGCCCGAAAAACGGAGTACTCTCACCGTTAACCAACACGAGGTGTTGGCTGACTCCGATTGTTGGTTAAGAATGATCGCTACTCCTCATCCTCACGCAGCTTTTCGGCCTTCCACTGGAGCCGACGCAGAATCTGCGTCCGATTCTGGTGGGCGTTTTCGTAGGCGACACACTCACGGAGTGTCTCCATATCGGGGATCGTCGCGATCCCGGCCTTGACCAGTCGGTAGTTCGGTGCTTCGAGGCGCTTCTCGGGTGGGAATTCGTCGTCAGCCCCGCTGTTGTCCGCTGATTTCTCCATCTCTATCGCCCTCCACCCCTGAAGGGGGAGAAAGACAGAACAGACGACTACGTCACCGTCACGGCGTCAGGCCATCGCGTCCTGGAACCGCTCACGGAGTGCGTCCTCACGCTCCTCGAACTGATTGACCTTCTCCTGTAGATCGTCGCTGACGCGCTCGATGCTCGCGAGTGCCCGCTCACCGGCGAGCGACGCCTGCGACCCGTCGTCGCCGTCCGCCTCCAGCTGCTCCTCGTAGGCGCGTTCAACCCGCTCGATGGTACCCTCAGGGTTGAACAGGATGTCGTTGGCCGTGCGGACGTAGCCGTCCAGCGACGCACCCTCCTTGCCCTGGAAGAAGTGAGTGAGCGCGTACGTCGCGCCGGAATGGAGCGTCCACATATCGATCTCGACGGGTGAGGCCGCGTTGGCCTCGGCATCGCTCGCAGCGCGCTCGGCCAGGTAGTCCGGGAAGCCCAGCAGACTGTAGAACTCCGTGACGGTGAACGGGAGCTCCGAGAAGTCGAGTTCGATGTCCTGGGCGTCACGGATGAACTCGAAGAGGTCGTCAGCCACGAGTTCGACCTGTGCGAGAATCTCTTCCCACCAGGTTCGGAAATTCCGCACGTCGCCGACGTGCTTGATGACCTCCTTGTCGGTGAGCGAGCGCATTGTATTCGAGCAGTACCCGTCCTGGGCGAATCCCTCCACGTAGACGGCGTGCTCGCCGAAGAAGTCGTAGCCCGACGTGACGCCCATCGTGATCGGGTCCGACCGGCCGGGGAGGCGCACCTCGAGGCCGTCGAACATGATGTCCATATGGACCTCGCCGCCGCCCCGGTAGCGACGAATCTCGCCGAACATCACGTCACCCAGCGGCGTTCCGTCGATAGTCTCCTCCCGAAGGACCTCCTCCAGAGGGCCGTAGACGTCGACCGGGTTGATGATCGAGTACGAGTCGGTCGGAATATGGAACAAGGAATCCGTTTCGGCGTCCTCCTCACGGGCCTGCTCTCGAGCGCGACTCGGCTCGACGAGCGCGTTGAACCGCTCCGTCTCGACCCACTCGTCGGTGTACGGATTCTTGTAGGCCACGGTTGACTCGACGGCCTGCGGGAGGTCGCGGATCGCCTCAGCGAAGCTCACGGTGTCTTTGCCGCCGTGACGCTGACGATACCACTCGGGTAGTTCGGTGTCGGTACGTCCATCGACGCCAGCGAAGATGGTTCTCGACTCTGGGTCTTTCATCGTAGTCACCCCGACGCAGGAACGCTCATCGACGGCTGCCTGCATCGTCTCGCGCCCTGCGCCCCTCTGCCGGGCGCAACAACAACACCACGTTAACCAACACTGACCTAGGAAGGGGCTGTCTGTTGGTTAATCGACCCACCGTCGGGAAACTGTCGCACTGTCGTTACTCGGTGCTGGAGCGGCGTAGCCGAACCTGCTCCGGGTTCGGAACCCAGGGATGGTCCTCCCAGCAGTGAAGGGCGTGAGCACGGGGCGACTCGAACTCGGCTCCGCAGGATCCACACTCGTAGACATCGTCGGGCCAGGGCTCACTGACGTACATCGCTGTCACCGTCGTCCCAACCGGCTCGGGAGCTCCGCTTCGCTGAACGTACCGGTAGCCGCGAACCGTCCGTTGACGGATCGCAGTCTGGGCGATCTCGGCGGGTTTGCCGTCGGGGAGATACACCCAGCGAACGAAGTCGTCGACCGACTCCTTGGCCGAGGGCTGGAGGATGAACCACCGCTCGTGGGCATCCCGGAACAGGTAGCGTTCAGTTCCCCTGTTTTGGAGGTACACCGGGTCACCCTGGCCGGAGATGAGTCGCAGCCCCTGGGCCGGTGATATCGGGTCCAACAGTCGCTCGACTACACATGGATCGCGCTCCGGCTGGTTGTCCGAGTTTTCCTCTGCTGTGAACTCATCGAGACGAGCATTCGTAGTCACGGAGCCCACCGTCCGAGTGAGGACTGTTCCCGCTCAGACTCATCAGGAACTTCACAGAGGAACCGCCACTTTGGCCGCTCTCGGATTTGCTTGTCGGGTCGGTTACCTGCCTGTCCGGGCTCCGTTTTTCCGGCATAGTGCCAGCCCTTGTCTCTGAGCGCTTTGATCATCGAGCCATCGAAGTCAGCTCGCACGAACGTCAGCAGAAGGCGAACGCCTCGCCGCCGGCCGTGCCGACGCACGAACCGTTCCATCGACCGGGCGAGGGCAGCAGAGGCGAGGTTCGGGAAGTCGACGCCGATGCAGATCCGTGCTGCCTCGACGATCTCGTCACCCTCGTATCGCGTCCCGTCGTACTCCAGCGAGCGAATCAGCGGATAGCGCCACGTAATCGCACCCAGTAGCTGGTCCTGGTAACAGAGCCCGTGATGAACGAGGTTCGTCCGGGGAACACTGTCCATATAGGAATGATGGGCTTCGTAGATCGCGCCGGCGACGTGCCGCGGGATCGATTCGATATGGACGCGCTCTGCGAACCGCAACCCGAGCGGCGCCGTGACCGGCTGGCCGTCGCGATGAATGGGACACGAGCACCCCTCGGGAGTGCGCGTGTACTGGAACCCGGTACTCCGCCGCTGGCCGGGAGAACGTGTCTGAGTCACGAGTCAGTGCCGTCAGTCTGCTCTTGCCGATCGTTGTACCGTTCCAGTTCGCGACCGATTTTCTCGAGTGCCTCGACCCCGCGTTCGAGCAGCTGGTGGGTGGCTCGCGACAGTCGAAGCCTCTCCATCAGTACTCCCCCTCCGGTGGCTCGATGAGGTCGTTGCTCTCGTCGACGAGGGCACGGATGGCCCGCTCGACATCGGCATCGTCCGAAACCGTCCGGCTTGCCAGGGGTGCCGGATAGGCGCGATCGCCCTGACTGCAGAGGACGGCCAGCCAGCCGTCGGTTCCCTCCCCGAGCACGATGTAGTGGTCGTGATCAGCCCGCTGGAAGACTCGCCGGTCGGGGCGAGTGACCGTTCGCCAGTTCTCGGGGAGTGACGGTGACAGCTGCCCGCCGTCGGGAAGGGCGACGACGTCGTCGGTGATCGTCGCCATCGCCGCGTCGATTTCTTCGCCGGTGAGGTGCCAGCACGCCGCGGCCCCATCACACTTGAGCTGGCTGATCACGCGATTTCGGAACCCGATGTAGTGTTCTCGGGCGATCCGGGCGTCGTCGTAGTAGTCGAGGAGGAGCCCACAAGCGAGCTGTGCGGGCCCGCTTCCAGCATATCCCCACTCGAAGCCTGTCGGGCTGTGGTTGACCAGATCGAGACTTCGATCAGGAGTGAGACACTGGTGTTCGGAGAGATTCAGAACGACGGCGTGGCCGTCAACGCGAAAGCCGACGTATTCGACGGAGTCGTCGCGACGGTTAGCGAGCGCTTCTGTCTGGACTACGTTCGACGTGGGGCGTCGTGCGTTCCCGTTCATCGGTACGTCGCGGGAGTGGTAACCCCCGCACCCCTCTCGGGGGTTCTACAAACAGAACCGGAAACGCCCTCACCGTCCCTACTGGCTAGCTGCGGGGAACTCGAAGCCGTCAGTGTCGCTCCGTGACTCCTCCGAGTCGGTGGTTTCTGATTGGACTGCCTGGCGAGCGGCCACCAGTTTCTCGCGGCGATTGTCGACGCTCTGGTGGACGCTGATGTCGTGCTTCTCGCAGAGCGCTCGCTCGACCGCGAAGGTTATCCCGTCGAAATCGACCGCCGTGATGTCGACGTCCTCCGGTGACGGCATCTCATCGGCGACGTGGATGGCTCGCGACCAGGTATCTGACGAAATGTCGCTAGTTGGGAGTCGCCACTCGTCACCCGCGAGCTCTTCACGCAGGTACTGAGCGAACTCCTTGTAGTGGTCGAGCGCGATGTTCTTCGTCGCTGAATCGGCCAGCAGTGCTATCGCGAGCTGATCGATGCGTGCCTCGTCGGCCTCCGGCCCCCAGTCGAATCCACCAGGGGCGCGCCGCAGGACGTGGAGGTGCTTGTCCAGCACATCGCCATCGGGCGTGTACACCAGCTGTCCGCCCATACAGCGCTCACCTCGGTATGCTCGGCCGGCAGTCATCGGTAGCCACTCCATCGCCGTCCGAATTCTTTCGGTCGCCCCGGTGGATGCCGTGGACGGGAATCGGATGGACGATGGGCGGTGTCTGGACTATGGCCAGTCCCCCAAGTCCTCGCGTTTGCACCCCCCGCTGGTCGGGGACCGACGTACATCGGCTTTCGCGCTTGGCTCCGCTCCGTGACGACCTCCCGATGAAGCATCGTACAGAGCTCCATGACGCTCTCGGCGAGGTCGAACGCCGCTGCTCGCGACTGGAGGTCGTGCTGGCTGAAGAGGATCGTCCCATCAGCCCGGTCGACCCGGACCAGCCAGTCCGAGGGTCGCTGAACGTGGCAGAGGACGGACTTCGAGAACTCGTATGCGAAGACGAAGTGCTCGTCGTCTGTTCGGCGATACAGCCACCAGTGATCAGGTGCGTTTTCGCTGTCGCTTGCAGAACTCATCGATGACCCGGGACGGTCGTGCCGTCCCGCACCCCTTGTGGGACGGGAAAATACACTCCGGAGTCGGCGTGTCGTCTTACCGAAGCTGAATCGTATCCCCGTCGCGCTTGAGAACCTTCTTTGCAACGAGTCGGTCTATCGCGTCGTTGACGGCATCTTCCTGGTCGTCCGACAACGCTCGCACATTCGCAAGGACTCGCTCCCGGATGGCGTCGACGGTGTCGATGCCGTCGTCGACTGCTCCCAGAACAGTGTATTCGATCTCGAACTCTGTCGCAAATGCTTCGATACGGGAGGTGAATGTGTTCGGCAGTCCCGAGAGCGAATTCACCGCCATCTCGACCGTGAACAGCGGATGCGAACGATCACGGATCTGCTGTGCTTCCGTGGATCCGGTGTTGAATGGTCGCTGTTCGTCGATCTCGGTCAGAATCGATTCGTAGTCCAGCCCACGCTGGGCGTATTTCCGCATATCCTCGATGTCGCGGCGCCGGCCACTCGCGAGGTCCCCGCCGGAGACTGCTTTCAGCAGGAACATATCCTCATCCGAGAGAATGAACGCAGTTACGTAACGCCCGGTCCAGAACTCTTCGGCCCGGTCGTGCATCCGGTCGGTGATCCAGACTTTCCCGACGATCTGCCGTTCGAAGAGGTCGATCCGAAACCCGCGATCTTCGTAATGCAGTTCGACGGTTTTTCCGACGCCTTCGAACGACTCCGTTGGTTCGTCGACAACCGTGAATCCCTGCGACGTGAGCGTCTGGTAGACGTGCTCGAATTCGGACACTACACCCACTGCGAGATCGATATCTTCGGTTTGATCTTTCAATCCTCGGACCGTCATCGCCGATCCGCCAAGGAGATACACCGTCGCGGACTCCGACAGCCAGCTATCGAACTCCTCGAGGAACTCTTTGATCGCCTCGCCACCCGTGAATACAGTCATACGACCCCGTACTGCTCTTTGAGCGCCATAAATTCTGTTTCACTTGGAAGGACGACAGGGAACTCATCCGCGTCCTCAACCCCTCCCTGCAGTGCCTGGTACATCGCCGCGATCGTAGATTCCAGATCGTACCACGTTGCAGTGTCTGTGAGCGTCTCCTGGTCGATGTCCAGCTTTTCGATCAACAGCATTGCATAACTAACGCGGCGGGAGCCGCTATCGAGGACGAGCGTGTGACACACCACGTCGGTGGGCGTGAGTTCCTCGTCGGGTGCATACCAGAACGCGGGCTCACCTGCAAGGAAGAACTGCAGGCCGTACTCCTCGAAGCGACCGAGTCCGGACACCTGCCACTCAGGGGCGTCCAGTAGTGCGTCTGTATCCTCGGCGGTCTGCACGCGGACGAGCGCACGCTTCGGGTCGCACCATTCGACAGTTGCGCTCGGCGCGAGCTTTCGGGCTCGCGTTCGGTGCTCGTGGGTCACGACGGCCTGCGCGAACGCCAGCAGCGGTGCGAGGTCCTCGCTCACCGCATACTCGGGGCCGGACGGGGACAGCATCGCCCGATTTTTGAGCGGTGACAGCGCTTTGTGAACGCCTTGTCGCGTAATCTCGAGTCGTGCTGCAATCGCGGAGACGCGGCGGGGCTCGTCGAGAAACCAGCACACCTGGAGGGTGGCAGGCGAGAGGAGGGCAGCCCAATCAACGTGGCTGAGTTCCGACTGCAGCGTCCGGTACGCTTCAATGACCGGGTGGTCGGCGACACGGACGTGCCGCTGGTTGTTGGGGCCACGGCGTTCGACCACGAGCCCCGCGTCCAGCAAGTCATCGAGCACCTCGTAGATGTGTGGCTGTGAATACCCGGTTTCTGTTGCGAGGGCTCCTGGTGTCGCCTCGCGACCGGTACTCAGGGCGTCGATCACAGCGAGTCCGGCCTTCGAAATCATCTGTGTATACTCTAACACCCACTCGTATAAATACGTTTCTGTATTTAGGTTTACGAAGTTCCTATTCGGTGACGAGGTCGGTGAGTGCGTCCTCGAGCGGGCCGCGGAATTGCCAGGTTGCCCGTTCGAAAGCCTCGTCAGTCGGCCCGTCCCAGCGGGGGAATGCAGAGTGACCGCTCACCTTGACGGTCCACTCGGCGGGCTCGTCGAACGGGTTCTCCGTCGGGAGCTCCACCACATAGAGGTACTCCTCGTCGCCGTGAATGCCGTCAGCAGGAGCCTCGATACCGTGGCCCAGCAGGAACAGCGGCTGGTCGAGATGCTCCATGTTGGCCGGCTCGAGGAGGTCAGCGGGCTGGGCTGCGTCGATCGTTCGCTCTGGGTCGCCATCCAGATAGAGGCCGACCGTCGAGAGCTTGTCGAGGAACACGAACGTCGCGGCCGTGTAGCCCGGTCCGCGCTCGGCACGGGTCGCATCGAGCAGCTCTTTCAGCTGTGCGAGGTCCCGGAGGACGCTCCCCGGGTAGCCATCCGAATGCCGATACACCTGCGCGACGCGGTCGGCGCCGCCATCCGTCTCACCGGGCTGTTCGACTCGTTGGACGAATCGGAGTTGGCTCCGTGTCGACATCGGTACTCGCCGGCGCGTGTGCGCCGGCACCCATCGCCGGCGCAGAATAAACAGGCGCCTTCACGGCACCCGTTAGGATCTTGTCCCTTTCTCGCTACGGCGATGATAGGGCGTACGATGAACACGTCGAGAGAGTCCGGAGCTCCATTGGTGTTGCTGGAGACGTGACGAAGTCGGCAGTTCGAGATTGGAGAGCCCACTCGTCACTGAATCAACTGTGTATGGGTCCCCAGTGGGGACTACATCGTAGAACGATTCTCGCCGCTCTGTTGCCGAATGCAGGTGATGTCTGTCGGTCACCGGTAAGGTACGTGCCGTGGGAACTCCTTTGTGACTGTTCACCGTAGCGGCCGGTAGTGACATGTACGATTCGATTCTCCTCCCAGTTGACGGCAGCGAACACGCAGCCAAAATCGTCCATCATGCGGCCGAGCTCGCGCAGTGGACCGGGACGACGATTCAGCTGCTGTTCGTTGCCGATACGACTCAGGACAGCGTCACTGTTGTCGACGGGACCGTCGTTGATGCACTGGAACAGGAGGGAGAGACGATCGTCGCGGATGTCGCGGAGACGCTCGAAACTCTCGGTGTCGAGCACGACACCGACGTCGTTCAGGGCAGCCCAGCACCAACAATTGTCGACTACGCCGAGCGATACGACCACGACCTAATCGTCTTGCCCACCCACGGCCGGACCGGCATCTCACGCTATCTCCTTGGAAGCGTCACGGAGAAAGTGGTGCGCTTGTCCGATGTCCCCGTTCTGACCGCTCGAATGCAATCTGATGAGCAGCTAGCATTCCCGTACGAGAATATTCTTATCCCGACCGATGGGAGTCCTGCTTCGACTGCTGCCGCCAAGCATGGGCTGACACTTGCGGCGGCGCTTGACGCCACTGTCCACATCCTTTCTGTCGTGGATGTTACATCGCTGGGCCCTGACGTGCGCTCTGTGCTTTCAGATGACGAACTCGAGCGACCGGCAGTAGAGGCTGTCGAGGAGGTGGCCACGAAAGCCGATGAACACGATCTGGCATCCGTCCAAACGTACGTCGAACATGGGTCGCCTGCGGAAATGATCCGTGAACATATTGAAACGAATGAGGTCCATGCCGTCGTGATGGGGGCTAGTGGCCGCCGTGGCGTCGATCGAGTTCTTCTCGGGAGTGTCGCGGAAAAGACGGTCCGATCAGCACCTGTGCCGGTTATCACCGTCCACGATCAGTCGTAGCCGGTTGCGTTGGTCTTCCTGTGTTTATTCGATCTCGAGACTATCTGAGCCCCCTCAGCACTCTTACTGTTCTCATCCCATTCGAGTTCGAATTCGATGCTTAGCTCACCGGGGCCATCGGCCGGCCCTTCCCGTTCGGCTTTGACTTCGAATGTCGGACGTCCCGGGGGGTCCATCGTGACGGACTCTTCCCCCGCCCTCAGGGTGATGGAATCTCCTTGCTCGAGCTTTTCGGCGACGTTCCGAAGGTACGACGCGATTTCGTCTCGGTTCTGGGCACTCTCGGATTTGAACAGGACTTCTTCAGGCATACACTCCCACTTACACCCTCTACTCCGATAAGTGGTCCTCTCAATCTCACAACGAAAATTTTCTCGTTACGCTAGGTGGGAGACCTCCTTAGGCTCCTCGACATCGTCGAACTCTCCGCGCTTGACCGGCTCCCAATCCTCCCCAGGTGCTGGACTCCACCAGTCGACTTTGTAGGCCCCCGGTGCGCCGAGGATTTTCACCCGTGCCGAGCCGTCAGGCAGGTCGCGACGGAGCTTCTCGTCGACGTGAAGGTTCCACGTCGAGTCGGTGTCGAAGCACGCGAGCACAGCCTCCTCGTAGCCACGGTTTTCTTGGGACTCTCGGAGGACGACCTGCGTATTGCAGTTCTTGCAGAACACTCCCTCGAAGGGAATGTGGGTGAACAATTCCTGACCGCAGACGGGGCACCAGAGGAACTCGAACAGTGCCTCGCTGTGTCGGTCGAGTACTTCAAGACTCATTGTTGGGCCGACCCGGTTCGACCGGGTCACTCTCTCCGCCCCGGCCGAAAAACACCCTACGTGCGTCCGTTTTCAGCGTTCAGGGCCGTAGACGATACGTGAGGGGGCTTCGTACCCACAGTCCGGGCAGTTGTACCAGCGCTGGACCTTCGCCCCGTCTGCTGCCTTCTCGCCGACGAGGACGTCGTTGTTCGGACACTCCGAACAGTTCAGTTCGGGCGCTGGCCGCTCTCGAAGCGCATCCCGGAACGTTGTCGCCTCCTTCGTCTCGAAGCCTCGCGACCAGACCGGATAGCCGTCGACGAGGATCGCTCCCCGCCACTTGTATCGATAGGAGTCCGGAGCCCGGTGTAGCACGGCTCGGGCACCGGTCTCGGTGTTACGATACGCAAGTGTTGGCGTACGACTCTCCCGGGACCAGTTGGTGATTCTGGGCATTGTCAATCAGAAGTGAACGTCTGCGGGGACGATCCAGAGCGTCTGGCTGTCCTCGACTTCCTCGAGGACACGATCGAGCTGATCGCGGTGGCGAATCCCCATCGCGTGCTGGTCGTACATCGGGATGGAGGGCCCGTCGTACGCGCCGACCTGGTGGAAGGCGTGGCGGGCGAGGTCCTCGTCGCGCATGATCGCCTCGTCGCTGAGCTCGTCGAGCGCCTCCTTCACGCGGTCGAGATTCCGCTGGAACTCTTCCTTTGTGGCGTTCCAGGCTCGATCGAGCAGTTCACCGCCCTCCTCTGAATTGATGGGTGCTGCAGTCGGTAGGTCTCCCCAGCGAGCCTTCCCAGCTACCGTGGTATCCTCTTCGTCGAAGGTGCAGTAGTAATCAAACACGGCGCAGCCGTGGGGATTCGCGCCGACGAGACGGTCGAAGACTGCTTTTCCTTCGACCAGGGCGTCGTGCTGTGTCGGTGCCTCGACTAACGCGTAGATGACCATATGCATCTGGTTCACCTCGGAACGCCGACTCACCGGGCGCTGCTCGACACTGTCTGTTCGGTGCGCCGGCACCCATCGCCGGCGCTCGAAAAACTCGCTTCGCGAGATCGCGTTCAGGAATCGCCTGTCTGCTCGACGGTGATCGTCAGGTCGCCCGACTCGTAGTCGGCCTCGAAGTCGACGCTAAACGCGTCGGAGTCGTAGGCGGCGTGGTAGGCACGGTGCAGTTCGAGCGACCCGGTCGCCTTGAAGTGGAAGAACGCAGCCGAGGTGTAGGGTTTGCTCTGGGTTTCGATCTGCGTCTCGACAGAGGCCGGGAGCGCGATTTGTGGTGTGTCCGTATCGATACTCGCAGCGAACGCCTTCGCTTCCTCGACGGTTGCTTGCGAATGTGCGGGCGTCTCGCCGGTCAGCACGTTCACCGGTGTCTCCGTGTCGTCGGTGAACAGGACATCGTGGAAGGTGCGGGTCCCGAGGACTGCGTCGGGACCGAACTCGCAATCGTGGAATGGGTCGTCGTCTGGTTTCTCGGGCATCCAATCACGAGCCTACGGAGGGGCTCAGTCTCTACTGCCCCAGACAAACTGCAAATTGTCTCGATATAGCGAAGGAAAGTCGCGAAAGAGGAGCGTCCTGACCGCACTTTCCGCGTGCAGAGTCAGGTGTCGGAGAACCGGTCGGGCTCGATTCGCGACAATCGCATCGCGTTCCCAGTGACACCGAGGCTCATCCCCATATCACCGACAACGACCGCCAACGCAACGCTGACCAGCCCCAGTGGCACGCCCAGCGCGAGCAGGAACTTCACGCCGAGACTCGCCCAGATGTTCTGCCGGATCACGCCGTTGGCCGTATGCGACAGATCGTACAGATACGGGAGTTTCCCGACGTCGTCGCCCATCAACGCAATATCGGCCGTCTCAAGAGCGGTGTCGGTGCCGGCCGCGCCCATCGCGATGCCGACCTCCGCGGTGGCGAGCGCGGGCGCGTCGTTGATGCCGTCACCGACCATCGCGACCTCACCGTACTCCGCCTGTAACTCCTCGACAGCGTCGACCTTCTCGTCGGGCAGGAGTTCTGCGCGATACTCATCGACACCGACCTGCTCGGCGATGGCGCGGGCGGTGCCCTCGTTGTCGCCGGTGAGCATCACCACGCGCTCGACGCCCAGCTCGTGCAGGCGTTCGACGGCCCACTTCGAGGCCGGGCGCACCTCGTCGGCGATGGCGATCGCACCCAGCAGTTCCGACTCCGTCCCGACGATAACGACCGTCTTGCCCTCCCGCTCCAGCGCGGTGAGTGCATTCTCGGCGAACGCCCCGTCGTCGGCCTCGGCCGCCTCTTCCGCCACGACGCCGCCGTCCGTCTCGCGGCGTGCTCGAGCGAGGTCGAAGCCCAGCTCCTCGAAGAGCGCGGGCTTGCCCGCGTAGTACGTCTCGCCATCAATCTCCCCGCTGATGCCCTTTCCGGTGAGGCTCTCGAAGCCACTCGGGTCGGGCAGGTCGCCCACGCCCGCCTCCTCAGCACGGGTGAGAATCGCCGCAGCGATGGGGTGTTCACTGCGACGCTCCAGCCCGGCGGCGCGACGGAGCAGATCGTCCTCCGTGGTGTCACCGACCGGGACCACGTCGGTGACGGCGAGTTCGCCCTTCGTGAGCGTCCCCGTCTTGTCGAGCGCGACGGCATCCACTTCGCCCATCGCTTCGAGGTAGTTGCCGCCCTTGATCAGGACGCCGTTCTTCGCGGCGCTGGTGATGCCCGACACCACCGAGACGGGTGTGGAGATGACGAACGCACACGGGCAGGCGATCACCAGCAGAGTGAGCCCCCGGATGAACCACGTCTGCCAGTCGCTCGCGAAGGTGAACCCGTATCCGGCTAGGTCGACCGAGATGGGGTCGGCGATAACCAGCGGCGGGATAGCGGCGGTCAGGATTGCCAGCACGACGACGAGGGGTGTGTAGTAGCCGGAGAAGCGGTCGACGAACTGCTCGGACTCGGTCTTCTTCGCCTGTGCGCCCTGGACCATCTCGATGATGCGCGAGAGCGTCGAATCGCCAGCGGTCGAGGTGACCTCTACCTCGAGGTACCCCTCTTCGTTGATCGCGCCGGCGTAGACCTCGTCGCCGGCAGTCTTGTCGACGGGGACGCTCTCGCCCGTTATCGGCGACTGGTCGACTGCACTCTCGCCTTCGATAACCGTTCCGTCGAGCGGAATCTTGTCGCCGGGGCGGACGACGACGGCCTCGCCAACGTCGACCTCCTCGGCGGGAACGGTCACTTCCTCACCATCGCGAAGGACGGTCGCCTCGTCGGGTGAGAGTTCCATCAGCTCGCGCAGGGAGTCCCGTGCCCTGTCCATCGCGTAGTCCTCGAGGAGCTCGGCGATGCTGAATAGGACGGCCAGCGTAGCGGCCTCGACGAAGTAGCCTATACCGGTCGCCGCGATGATCGCCGTCCCCATCAGTAGGTCGATGTCGAGGCTTCGGTTCTTCGCGGAGTAGTACCCGCTACGGACGACCGGGACGCCGCTGGCGACGGTTGCCACGAGGAAGAGTACGTCCGCAATGTGAAGCGGGTAGTTGAGGACACTTGCGATGGCGATGTTCTGTCCTGCGAGGAGGAACTCGAAGAGGAGCCCGACGGTGAGGAACGCCGCTCCAATCCACGTCTTCTTCGCTCGCGGGCTCGTCCACACCTCTGACGGGGGAGCAATCTCCATCCCGCCTTCCGATGTCTCTTCGGTGTTGTGTCCACCGTTGACGACCTCGTAGCCTGCGTTCTCGATTGCCTGAACAACCTCCGCCTCGGTCGTGCGGTCGGAATCGTAGGTGACGCTGGCTGTCCCGGTTGTCGGTTGGAGCGTGGCGTCGACGACACCGTCGACGCGCTGGAGGCTCTTGTCGACCTTTTGGGCACACGAGGGACAGTCCATCTCGGGGACGGTGAGGCGGGCGGTCAGCTCCCGTCGCTGCCCGCCGCCGCTCGCTGGCCCCGTTGTATCCGCATCCGGGTTCTCTGCCATCACCTTACGGTAGGAGCGGGAGTTCGATATGTCTTTGTTGGAATATTCCAAACCCGTGCGTTAGCGCGATGCCAGCCGTTCTTCCGTGACCCGCTCGCCGGCGACGTGTTGCTTCGCCAAATGTTCTTCCGCCCGACGGAGTCGGTAGGTGAGTGTTGACCGCGGCACGTCGAGATGCTCGGCGAGTTCGCCGACGTCGACCTCGCGGGGTGACTCGTAGTAGCCGTGTTCGACCGCGGCCTGAAGCGCGGCCTCCTGGGCTGGCGGGAGGCCGCTCGGTGTCCCGTCGCGTCCCCCAGCTGCTGTCGTCGTGTCCGCTGTGCGGAGCATCTCCATTTGTGCACACTCCCCGACGGCGACCTCTAGCGCGTCGAAGAACGCCGCCACGTCGCCATTGCCGGAGTGGATGAGCCGCCACGTGTAGTGGCGACCCTCGTGACGAGTCTCGAACAGCACGCCGTCGCCGAGGTGGTCGCGAGCGATGTGGGGGACTGAGGCGCAGGTAGGGGTGCGCTCCCAATCTGAGTAGAGGATGAGCGCGTCGTCCGTGCGGTCGAGGACGCGGGTGGTCTGTGTGGCGTTGCAGTCCTCGGTGGCGAGACAGTCAGCGTAGTAATCGCCGTTGAGAAAGGCGTCCTCGATGGCGTCGAGCGCCTCAGGAGTTCCGGTGGCGTGGTCGACCCGCCAGAGCTGCTCGGCAGTGGCGTGCAGCGAGAGCGAGCGAACGCGAGCGTCGGGGTGGTCGGCGAGGGCGTCCGCCACCCTGTTGCAGCCGGGCTCGTATTCGAGGGCGAAGACGAGTTCGCGCATATCCTCGTGTACGGCCTACTACGACATAACCCATGGCCTGCAGCGTTGTCGACCAGTGGACCTCAGATCACGTCGTCCGGGTCGTGGACCTCCTCCATTCGCTGCGCTTCGGCCGCGTATTGTTCTTGGAGGTCGGAGTCATTGACCGTGCCGAGATTGTCGGGTTCAGCGTCGACTGCTGCCGTCGTATCTCGGACGTCGGTGAATGAGGTTAGTGCTCGTTCCTTCCGATAGTACTGTTCGCCATCGGGTGTTGCGTAGGTGAGGATAATCAGGTTCTGTTCATCATCGGAGTACGTCCGTTCGACAAGCCAAACACGAATGTCGCCTTTAGGTTGATTTGACATACTGGGGAGTTTCCCGGTATCCACTAAGGGATTGGTGTTACGTCTTGCCGAGGCTCGCCTTCTCGAAGGGTGATTCCCCGGTCGGAATGCGAAGCTCCTGTCGGTCTCCGACCCGCTCGGCCAGCTTCCGTTTTAGGTACTGTCTCGCCGTCGACGGCGTGAAGACGCCCTTGTCGAGCATGTCGCCGACGACGTCTTTGAGGGCCGCGAACTGTCCCTGTAGGTGGCCGTCGCCGACCGGCTCGCCGTCGTACCAGCGCACCGTCGCGAGCGCGCCGTTCCCGACCGTCTCTCCCTGTTCGACTGTCTCCGAGTCGTACTGCAGGCCGAACCACAGCGTCCGGTAGGCGGTCACCTCGAACGTCGTCGACACCACGAAGAACGCCTCGTGGTGGAGGTAGTCGAGATGGTCAGCGACGATCTCGTCGAGGGTGAGCGCGGTGGCGCGGGGCTTCGGCTCGACGACCGTCGACGGTCGGTCCTCGTCAGCGAGGTAGCCGTCGACCGCATCTGCCTCGAGGCCATCGGCCAGTTCCGCCAGCAGCTGCTTCGCCCACTTCGAGTCGGTATCCTCGCCACCGAACGGCGACTTAGCCGAGATTCGGTGCTTGAGCTTCAGGTTCGCAGCACCCCAATGAGAGTAGTGGAGCGTGTACTGTCCGTCGGTTCGTTCGTACGCAACGAGTGCGCGGTGGCCCATTTGAACAATCACCTCGCAGGGCGACCCACGACTGGATCGCCCCGCACCCCTCCCGGGGAATGAACAACTCTACTCGTCGATCGGGTTGGGGGAACTGAGGTCCGCGTGGAGGACTTCGCCGTCGCGAACGACGTACCGCTTCGCTAGCACCGGGAAGCGACATTTTGTGAACCCGGCTGTCTGGATGTCGAGCTTCTCGTCTACTTCGAGGTGGTCGGCGAGTTCTCGCAAGAATTCGTGGGTCACGATGCCGCCCTCGTAGTCCGGGAGGCCGTTCTCGCGCGCCTCGTACACTTCGAAGTCATCATATCCCCAGATGGTGAGTTCGCCCTTGTCGGTGACCTCCCAGTTGAGCGTCCCGAAGCAGTAGCTCTCACAGAGTTCACGGACTGCCTGAGGATCCGATACGATTGCGCCGGTGGACGTCGTCGCGGCTTGCAGTGTCGCCATGTCTGGACTCGCGGGGAAGCCCCGCACTCCTCTTGGGGGACAATAAACCGACTCTGGAGGTGCCCCTAGCGTGGACGGCGACGCCGGGTTAGGAGTCTGTTGGGGCGTCTGGCCCGCTTCCGTCCTCTGGTCGCGTGAGGAGACTCACTTCTTCCAGGAGGTCTCTCGCGGTCTCGACTCGCTCTCGATCCGTATCGTCCAACCGGTCGACGTCGAGCCGGCTGAGATTGCTGAGTACACGATGCATCCGGTAGCCCTGTTCGACTTGCTGATTCATCGAAGCGCCTCACCACTCGCCGGCGCGGATAGACACTCCACGTGACTGTGGTCGGACTTGAGGGTACTCACCGTGTTAACCAACGGAAGCCATCTCCACAGGGATTTGTTGGTTAACCGGCGAGCGTCTTCCCGCACTAATCGGGAGCAGGTCCGTAGCGACCTGTGCCGCACACTTGGCACTCCCAGATTGGCTGGCCGGTCCAGGTCTCGTCAGGGAGCGACTCGCGTGTACTGAACCGATGTTCTGTTTCACTCGTACAGTGCTGGCACTCCAGGGCTGTCACGGTCGGAATTTCGGTTCCGGTACTGGTGGATTTAGTTTTCTGGGGTACTGTTTCAACAGCGATTGCTGGAACGATCCACAACTGGTCGCCGCCGTTGAGAATGTGCCCGAGCGACGACTTATCACGGATTCCCTGGCCACGCTCGTCATAGACGCGTGGGATCTCCGTCTGAGGACGATCGCTCCACTCATCCCACGGTGTCCGCTCACAGGCCGTTGTTAGCAACGCGTCGCCAGCCGCTGAGGACACTTCGGTAGCAGCGGGGAGCGTAGGCCAGCGTTCGGTTAGCTGGGGTGCGGGCTCGTCGTCGAGATCGTAGATGAGCGTACAGTCGTCGATGGGTTCGTCGGGACCTGACGTGAGAAGTGTCGCTGCGGCTGCTCCCTTTGCCACGGCGCCGTAGAACGTCCCTGATTCGACGAGGAACTGGATCACACCACGGAGTGTCTGCTCGGAACTCGCAGCTTCCGACGCTGACGCGGTCTCGAGTTCGTGTTCGAGACAGAACCGGCATTTTCGCTGCGACGTCGGGATCGATGCGCCACAGGAGACACAGGCTCGGTCTGTGTCGGTTGTTCCGTCCGGATACCCACCCGAATGTGAGGCTTCGCGCTGACGGGTTGGCTGGCCGTCCGCTGGCTGATCCAGCGCTGGATCCGGCACCAGAGCCCCTTCCCCGACTGGTTGGAACGCGTCTCGGTCCGAGTTGCGGTCAGTCATCGACTCGCTCCGCGTTTCCTTCGGTTTTGTATGTAAACTCAAGGGTGAGGAACTGCGGGGACGGATTCGGTGACGACGAGATAAACTTGGTTGCCTGAGACGAAGTCAGTCTCGGAGCTCGGCGACTGCTTGACCGACCTCGCGAACGTGTTCACTACGCTCGATATCGAGCTCTGCAGACAGATACTCGAGGGTCTCTTCGAGGTCCATACGCCGTAGTAGACTCTCCGGCTGTATGTAGGTACTCCTCTACCGGATGCGCCTCAGATCGCTTGGAGTTCGTCCCGCCGGCTACGAAGCGTCACGACTGACACCTCCGCTGCCGACGCAACGGTGGATTGGGTGATCCACGCGCCCTGCTGCTGGGCGGCCAGATAGACGCAGGCGGCCGCGATGCCTGATGGCTGACAGCCGTTCATGAGAGCTGTCCCCTCGGCGCGTTCTGCGAGTTCGTTCGCGCGTCGGCGAATGTCGTGGTCCAACTCCAGCTCCGAGATCAGGCGCGGAATGAACGACGTCGGGCGCATTGGTGGTGTCGGCAGCTCCAATTCGCGATTCAGTATTCGGTAGGCGTTGGTGACACGAGTGGACTCGACTCGGGCGGCGTCGACGACATCCTCGAGGAGGAGCGGGTGTTGGTTACACCGGCAGGCACCATAGATGCTCGCTGCGCCGATGGCTTCGATGGATCTGCCACGAAGCAGATCCTCGTTCTGGGCGCTCCGGAAGAGCTGGCACGCCTGGTCGCGAAGCGACTCGGAGAGCTCGAGCGCACTCGCTAGCCGGCGCACCTCGCCCAACCCGTGTGCCAGATTCCGTTCCGCTTTGGACTGCCAGCGACCACGGGTCTGTTCACGTCGCATCCGGGCCAGCCGCCGGCGTTTCTGCCCAGAGAGTTCATTCCCGTGTGCATCGGTTCCGTGGCCGATCTCGGTCGAGAGGCCTCGGTCGTGCCGCGCTGCCGTCAGCGGAGCACCCGTCCGTTCCCGCTCGTCCTCATCGTACGCTCGCCACTCCGGCCCGTGATCGAGACGTTGCTCTTCGATGACGAGGCCACAGTCCTCGCAGACCGTTTCCTTGACGTTCGTGATGACGTATCCATCGCACTCGGGACATTGGTTGGTATTCGAGTCTGTCTGGGCGTCTTCGTCGAATCCAGTCTCGTAGATGTCTCTGGTTGCCATTGTTCTCACCGCTGTTTGGGAAAACCGCCGATACGGCGAGCCCCTCACCCATTGAGGGGATAATAGACTCTACGCAGGACTGAAGTGCCTGACTGGGGGCGGGGAAGATTGATATACGATGCTGTGCCCCGAACGTTCGCACAAGGTATAATACATATTCCTAAGAAATTGCGCTATGGTTGAGGTAACGGGTATCGGCGTTTATAGCTGCGTCAAAACGGAGGATGACGATAACCCCGATCCTTCGACGGTAGGCGTCCTCGACAGCGAGGATCTTACCGATGACGCAGGCGCTGAGGCCTCCCGCATCTGCGAAGAACTGATTGGTACAGCACTTGACAAGAAATATGGGGAGACGAAGAGCGCCCGTAACCACCGGTTTAGCGCCGAGGCTGAAGTTGAAAGGACCGAAGACGGTGAGTCAGTTATCGACGTGCTTGAAGCGGTCAGGAACGATGGAGATATCGAAACCTGCAGCGAACGCATCGCAGACTGGTATATTACGGAGATTCAATCTCGCTCGGACCTGATTATTGTTGCTCCGTTCGAGGAATATGATCGGGAGTTCGTCGCAGTAATCAAGACACCGTTCCTACCCGACGCTCATGAGATCGACACCGAGGAAGTGTTCGTCGAGCATGAACGTATCATCCGGGAAGAGACGGACAAGAGCATCATCTATCCCTTCTATGACGAGTTTGAGGATGAATCGGACATAACACGGGCCCACGTCTATCAACGGTATGGGAGCCAACACTACGCGAAATACTGGTGGAGATTCCTTCGACTCGAGGAGCAGAAGCATCCCGACGAGTTCGTTGAAGACTCCATCGGACAGCGGTTGGATGGAGAGGATGGCGCGTTCGACTCATTAGATGACTTTGTTGACTATGCGTCAGAGGAGTTCGATGATGACATCGGGCAGGAGGCGACAGTCTCTGTTGAGATCGCGAACACGTCATTCCAGCTACCGCTGAGCGAATTCCAGCAGCAGGATAACGTTCAGCTGGCGAAGGAAGGTAATACGTACTACGTCGTTCTATCAGGGACAGAGCCACAGATGACCGTCGGGTCCGGGAGAAACAAGCGGAGCCTGTTCGATGAAATCGACGACCTGCCTCGTCCCAGCGACCTCTTCTGACCGGGTATGTCTGAAGTCGCTGGAGTTCTGCGGCAGGTCCGCTCTCTGGAGTCCGAGGGTGAGGTAGAAACTTCTCTCGGCGACATCTGGTTTACTGCCACGGCAGCGGACCTAACCAGGGATGGTCTCTTCGGGGTGATCGAAGCCGTCCACAGCCACCCCGATTGGTTCCGGGACTTCGAACTTCGATGTGACAGCCCAACGATCCGGCTCTTCGGGAAAAGCGGGACCGGCGTCGTAACCCACAGTGATGGGTTCGAAGAACTCGCAGACTTGGATCTATCCACCGACCATGACCGAGCGGAAGAGGGATTCAACAGATACCGCGACTCCGATATCGAGCAAGCAGCAGGATTCGTCCATACACTGGTCAATGACCTGCACACCGATGATGGCCACAGCGTCACGCTCACCGGCATCGTCGATAAACCAGCCATCGAAGCAGAGCTGGTTTCGACCTTTCCGAACGTCCTCCAGGACGAGATCGACGTGTTTCTCTGGCCAGACCCGTCAGCACTGGGTCGATGGGTAGAGAACCAGCCGATCAACGAGGTGGTAGATGCATTCTTCGCGTTCGAAAAACTGCCAGTATTCGTCTTTGAAAGCAGTGGACCCACCGTTCTTGACGCATCTGTGGTCACCACGTTAGCGGAGATAGACGAACTGGAGGGCGAGGAACTTGCTGATAGCCGTGACCGGTATCAGGAAGCTATGCAGCGTGCTCGGGCGGGAACCGTTTGGCACGACGACCTGTCCCCCGTTCCTCCTGCCGCGGTCATCCCGATCCGGGGCGTAATCCCCGGGTTCCGCCCTGTACTGGTATACAGTATCTTCGGAGTGTTTTCCTCGGCCGTCGAATCCTTGAACGGGCTGATAGAATTCACCATCACCTCCGAGCCGACAACCTTTGCGAAACAGGTGAACCCGCACGAAGTAAGTCGTGAGTACGAATCAGCCGAGATCGATAGGCTCGTTTCTGCATATGATATATACGCAGAACACGAGGATAAAGCAGCGTTCCGGGACTTCTGGCGGCTCGCGATAGCCAACACCTGCGACGATCTGCTTGACTTGCCGGACCACGTTGAGGCGGTGCGAGACTATTACGAGGACCTCCAGGTCGATGCGATCGAGGAGAACTTCGACGATTTGAGCGACGCAGTCCAGCAGATTCATTCCTTCATGACCGGGCTGACCAGCCGCGTCTCCGATGCAGCCACACAGCTCTCTCGACAGATCCAAACGTTGTTGTTCACCCTCATCGGGACGATCATCGCGAATCTCTTTCTCGTACTCCGCTGGAACAACGTGACCTACGTCCCACCGTTCAGCCTGTTCATCGTCGCCGTACTGATCGGATTCTATTTCCCGTTAATTCAGGACCGCATCAAGGATCTGTCCGAACTGCGGCAGGAAGTCGAAAAGGACTATGAGATGTACGAAGCCGAAATCCGCCGGTTTAGCGAGCAAATATTCGATTTCGAGGAGTTAGAAGGACGGAAGAATTCCTACATCTGCATGGCCAAGAAGAAAGAGCGATGGGCGCAGGACAGGTTGGATTTGATATTCCGATTACTGATGGTTACGTGGGCCGGTTTAGCCATCTGGTCCCTCGTTGGCTACGCGGTTGTCAGTATGCAGGCTGCAGTAGGCGTAGCGTCTCTAATCGGATTAATCGGCATCCAGCGGTATCACTCCAGAAAAGACTATTTCGACCACCGGTACATGGTTGGGTGTGTAGTCGCCGGGGGCGGTGTTCTCGTTATCCGGCTCCTGATTGAAGCTTCGACCGTTGGCTGGCCGCTTTAGACCTGTTCCGGGAACCACAGCTGGAGTTCTTCCTCGGCGTCGCCTGGCTCCGACGCATGTACCAGGTTGCGTAACGCTCGGTCTTCCTGGTCGGTGGCTTCGTAGGAATCGTCACCCAGGTCGCCGCGGATCGTGCCCTCGTCCGCGGGCTGGCTCTGTCTCCCCAGCCACACTACGTAGCCGTGACGCGGAGTTCTCGCCGGACACGATGGCGGCGTGTACCCGGCTTTCCGCGATGTATCCCACGAGCGACTGGTAGAAATCCTCCTCCTGATGCTCCTCGTAGTGCTTCTCGACCAGTGCTCGGCTCGGGGTCGTCGTCCGCAGCTGCTCGATGGAGAGGCCGGCCTCTTCCACTCTGTGCAGAACCTCCCCGGTAAGATCGCGCTCCACGGCGTCCGGCTTCACCAGCAGTAACGCCCGGTCGGACATATCTACGGTACGTATTCCAGAACCCAGAAATTTCCATCTACCCGGGATTCCCACCACCATCCAAAATACGTGGCAAGCTACGGTCATCTGGGGTGGAGTGGACCTATTCTGGCAACAAACGATTGGTACAGAATAGAAGCTTAGCACCCCGACAGGCCTTTAGTAGTCACTCCAATATCACCGTTCGATGAAAGAGCAGGTTGAAAATGCTATTCGCGATATTGACGCTGATGACTGGGAGCAACTCTGCTCTGACATTCTTCGAGCCGATGGCCACGATGTGAAGCCCACAGCGACGGGGAGCGGAGGAGACGGCGGCAAAGATGCCTTAATTTCGCGCGGTGGGCGTGACGGGATTGCTCATTACACCACGCGGAAGAAGTCGCGCACTAAGTCCAAGCTAAAAAAAGACGCAGACAAGGCTGCAGCCCACGACCGGGACTACGATGTCTTCGTCTTTATGACCAATCAAAAAATCGGTGGAGCGGTTGTTGATGACTTAGTTGACGACCACCGCGAGGAATATGGTTGGGAACTCAAGATCTGGCACCGCGAAACCGTCCGAAACTTCCTCATGGGCAGTGAACCAGAACTCGCAGCCTCCCATCTCGGTGTTGATCCACGGGCCTCTTATCTCGACGGGAAGCAGCAGATCGACGACTATCACGAGGACTGCATCCAGAATATCGCCACTCGCGACCAGCTCGACATCCCGCTCGCCGATGGACCGGTTCTCACCCTGCACTTGCTCCCGAACGGCCACGATACAGTCCGCTACGTTGACACCCCTTCAGAGTTGCCGCTGCCACCAATATACGGTAAGGACAAAGGGGTAGATCAGGTTCAGATTGGTGATGCCGTCTACTCTGTAAGTGACAGGCTCTCATACATGGGGGACACCTCCCAAGAGCAGCCGGGCTACACGCGGCTCGACGAGCATGGCCGGTTCGAAGCAGCAGGGACCTCCCCCTTTATGCAGGATTCACGGACCGGCGAGGTCGTGCTCTCCGGCGAGCACATGGAGGTTGATCTCGCCCGTACCCTCAAAGGTGCGCTCCGCTGTCTAAAGACGCTGGAGGTCAGCCCACCGGTCTATCTCTACGTGACGGTCCAGGACGTGAAGGATGTCCAGCTGCAGAGTTCCAAAGGGAACAGCCCGATGGGCGGCGGTGGATTCGGAACGGACAGCTACGCGCCGCCAGCCGTCGAGGTATCCAGCTTCGACAATTCTGCGCCAGAACTGCTTCGGGAGCCGGTGAACCGGATTTGGACGAAAGCCCGGTGGAACAACGGGTCCCCGTTCTACAATGATGATGGGTGGACTCCGCCGCGCGGCGTCTAAACCGGCTCGTACGCCTATTCCACAGCTAGTTCAGCGCGTATCAAACAGAACGAACATTTTGCACTAGCCAATGATACTGTCTCTACTAGCGTCATCGGAGAAGCCAGTACTAGCCGGAGGATGGAATGATCATCATACCGTACTAGCCGGAAGAAAACATCTGTTGCAGCGAGGCTCGCACTTACAATCCCGAAGAATGCATCCCTAACCGAAACGATGGGATTGGACCAGATTGTAGGACCGGATCGGCACGAACAGTTCGTCGATGCCATCACCGACCAACCTGTCGATTACGACGATGTCCGTTCGCGTGCGAACACCTACGCTGTCGGTGACGATTGCCGGGTTTGGTACCACCACGCCGGCGAGGGTTTTGCGGGCGTGTTGAAGCAGACACGAAATGACCTCGTCTCGGCGGATGACCGACAACTCATTCACCTGTTCGTCCTCGAGACGAAGGACGCCTTCGAGACCTTTGTCGAGACCCACGAGGACGACCTCGCCGCAGCGGCCACCCGGATTACCTGGTACGCGCTGCCGGACGACGCCCTAGACCAGTACGCGACTGCCGGGTCACCGAACAAATTCAACGTCAACGAGGGCAACTTCGAGGAGATGGCGGCCTACAGGCATGACGGTCGCGGCGTGCTTGGGTAAATCACGCCATCCAATCGAGGGCGAAGTCGACGCTGCTCAGTCCGCCGCAAGGAAGTCCGTGACCTGCGCGATGTCGACGAGGTCGTCGAGGCGGTCCCCCCGTATCTGGGCGTTCGTCAGGTCGGGGATGTTGTGAAGGCTTTCCGGCAGGATGTCTCGGTCGAACTGAGCGATGCTGCGGTCGTGGCGTAGCCAGCTGACGCGGCGGGCGTAGATGTGGTGTTCATCTTCTTCCCTCACGGGGTGGTCTTCGTCGAGCTCCCAGTCGCCAGTGACAACGCAGGCACCGAACGTATCTTCGGGAAGGTTGACGAGGACCGGCGTTCCTTCCGTCATGTCGTTACAGAACCGGAGTAGGACGCCGGCCACCTGTCCGGCGCGACGCGTCTCTGGGTTCCCCTCGTCGTCGGTGAAGCTGCTCTCGATCAGGATGTTGCGGACGGCGTCGCGGTTGAGGGTTCCGTCGTCGTTGCGGAACTCTGGTTCAGTGAGTGTGCGGCCAGTGTTCTCCTTGATTCCCCAGTCGGAGATGGTGATGGTGCTCGTGTCGGCCCAGGCTTCCCGGACGGCGTCCCGGTCCAGGGATGGATGGCCGCTGTTCATCCAATACAGGCCGTGGCGTGCGATCCGGTCGTGGAGCCCTTCCCAGCTAAGTTCTACCGGCATATACGGCTAGAACACCCCGTATCCCATAAAAATATGGTATATCCTGAACCCTATTTCCGAATTATCTACGACTTCAGCACGTTATAAGGTGTTTTGAGTAGTTAAAAAATTGAGAACACCTTAGAACGGACTTTAGACCCTTCTACCGCAAGAATTAATATTAAAGGGATAGTTAGGGCAGAACGCGATGTCCGTCGAACACCCCGCCGTCGCCGGCAGCACGGAACCGATGATCGTCACCAGCCGAGCGAACCCCGGCGTTTCGGATACGGTTATCGACGAATTGTTGAATGACGGGATCGGCCCCCTAGACTACGGAACAGACGAATCGCTCGACAGCGAGGAGATCGACGCCTCGAACCGGTCAGGTCGCGGAGCCATCAACAACCTCGTGGATCTGTCCTCGCGTGGCGGGTACGGCGTCCTTCACAAGAAAAAACTGGACCGCGTTCTCCTCGGCCACATCCTCGTCCCGGCCGTACGGTTCGTCCCCATCGAACAGACCAATCAGGACGACATCACGCTGAAATGCTTCCAGTTCGACCGTTTCGCTGAGATCACCGGGATGGAGGACACCTTCCCCGAGGTCTTCGAACTCTTGGACTTCCCCCGCAACCAGCACGTGCTGGGCGAAGTCCAAGACGACCGAGCGCGGGAGGTAATCCTGAACGCGTTCGTCCAATGCGAGCTTGAGGGAATGCTTGCACAACCGGAACTGTAATGTCGGGAACGCGCCCACATCCATTTTGGCGTGAAACGACACGCTGATTCGCGCACCGATTCCCCCTGGTTTTACTGATAAATGTTGGACCCGTACCCGAGGTTGTGGCTGCGCGCGCAGCGACCGCAGGGAGCGAGCACGGAGCGGTGGGTGGGGCGGCGGGGCTTGGGCCGGTCTGGCACTCACCAGAAAAAGGAGGGGCGTTGCCCCTACTCTTCCCACCAGCGGTCGTCGCGCTCTGGGAAGACAATCATACTGTCGTAGGTCACGGCCAAGGAACAGCGCCCCTGATGCCAATTCTTCTTGACTGCACGCATCCGCACTTTCTCTCCTTCACGGACAATCCGAGGATCGGACTTCACCCAGCTGGTGAACTTCGTGCGCCCGGTTTCGTCTGCGATGAGGCCGACTTGTTCGATCTTTGGGGAGCTGGGCTCCCAAAGTTCGATCACGGTCCCCTCGATGCTCACCTCGTCGGTCTGCACGTCCGGGACGTCCTCGATCGGGCAGATCGCGCCGGGGGCCGCCTTCAGTTCGTCCATCGTCGCGAACACCGCTTCGGTGATGTCCTGACCCCGTGCGACCCGTCTTGCAAGCACCCGGGAGACGGCCGCCCGACTGTGGTCCGTCCGAAGCCGCTGTGCGATCCGGTCTGCTTCCTGGTTCACCTTCGCCAGTTCCATCCGGGAGAGGCGCTCGCGCGGATCCGTTCGATCCGGGGTACGTTCCGCCCGCGTGCGCTGCCGCTGTTCGGTGACGACTTCGCGGGTTCGCTTCGCCCGGCCCTCTTGGGTGCCGAGTTCCGCCTGGGCGCTGATGTGCTCCAGTTCGGCCTCCCGGGCGCGAATCTTCTCTTCCTGCGCGAGGGGCAGGTGCGAGAAGTCCTGGACGATGCCGTCGGGGTGGTTGGAATCCACCTTCGCCTGCGTTTCTTGCTGGACCGTCGCCCGGAACTCCGGCCGGTCGTCGACGACCTCGAAGCCGTCCTCGTCGACGCCCGCGTCTTCGGTTCGTTCGAATGCCTGTTCATCGACCGTAACGACCTTGCGACTCGAGTTCTTACTAGACATTGGATCTCACTGATCCGAAGGCGCTCGCGCGCCGCCACCGCGATGCTACTACATCGCGGTTTTCCGACGACGTCGACGACCGATAGCACCGACTGCGCGCTCTCGCTCGCGCCTTCGCGAGCGCCCTCCCGGGCGCGAGCGAGAGCGCGCCTGCATGAGGTGGCCCCAACCAGCACCGCGCGCCGACCCGCCCGGAGCGAGCAGCCAGCGGAGTATGCCCGCTCGTGTCCGGCCCGGACTGCGGGTCCGTGTCCAGCGCGACTGTCGCCGAGAACGCGCGCCGCGGTGTGGCGCGCGACAGCGCAGGCGGCACAAAGCGCTGGAACGCGAAAGCCCGCGAGGGGCGCAACCGACGGGGATACCCGCTGGCGTCGAGACCAGATTCATTTTAGCCCGGCAGCCCGCCCGCTACTGCAGGCAGGCAGCCCGGAATGGTCGGTCGCGAGCGACGCGGAGGGCGGAACGCGGCGAGCGGTGCGGGCCGTCACATACACACCTTGACCAGCCGGCCGCGACACTCGGCGATCCAGCTACTGCCCTGGCGGACTCAGAAAGGGCGAGGCCGCCTCGGTCGTCCCCCGACTCCGCAAGCACCGCAGGCACGAGGAGCGCAGCGGTGGTCGCGGGATGCCGAGCGGCCGAGGGCTTTCAGGGAGGGTCGTTGTGGGAGACTCCGATCGTGCTATTGGTCCGGTGCCCCGTTCGACTCGTCAAGAAGGACGTCAACGCCGTCGTGGGTGATGACGAGTTGGACCCCCTCAACGGTGAGCCGGATCTCGACATCGCCGGTCGAGGATGCAAGAAGCTGTTCGAGTGCGTCGACGTCGACGGCGTCGTGGAGCTGATACGAAT
Source organism: Halobaculum sp. XH14 (assembly GCF_032116555.1). Lineage (NCBI taxonomy): Archaea > Methanobacteriati > Methanobacteriota > Halobacteria > Halobacteriales > Haloferacaceae > Halorarum > Halorarum halobium. The sequence continues at coordinate 77,354 of NZ_CP134950.1, read as the reverse complement.
CACCTGCCAACCCGTGGGCGTCCAGTATCTCGACGAGTTCAACGAGTAGATCGGGGGATGGATCTGAGCCTTTCGGAGTGGAGGGCGCCATTATAGTCTCGACGGGGACGTAGGGCGAAGAGGGGTTAAAAATGGGGGATAGAAGGCCCCTCATCGCGGGCTTTCAAACGGCCCCTCAGCTGTCGGCCTGTGCGTTCAGCTCCTCGAGGAACCAGCTGGCTGCCGTCCCGATCCGAACGCCGTCGATGTTACGCATCTCAAGACCGTTCGTGGCGGTCCGGAACGGCTCGTCGTCGACGAGGATGCAGTGGATGACGGTCCGGACCGACTCCGTTCCGTATCTGTCGACGAGAGCCGCGACTGCCGTATCGAAATGCGCATCCTCGTGCTCGGTTCGCGGGTTCTGCGCCCGATGGATCACGAGGTCGACCACATCGTCGACCGATGCGTGCTCGGGATTCCCGGTTTGCTCACGAACGTTATAGCAGGGCTCAGCATCAGGCATGTCGGGTCACTCCGTGGGGTCGTCCGTATCGGTCGTCGCCGGGTTCGTTGCTCGTTGCCGGCGGATCGCAGCCAGCGTCTCCTCGAGCGTATCCACACTCCCGATCGCCGCGAGCTCATCGGTAATCTCGTCGATGAACGCGGCTCGCTCGACGGCAGTCTCGTCGCCGGCGGTCGTGTCGATCGATGTGACGCGAAGCGCCCGCGTTTCGTGCCAGCCACAGTCCCAACAGTCTCGGGTCACTTCGATATGCTCGTCCTCTTCGGCTGCAAGGACGGCGTCGGACAACGACGTCGAAAGCGGCCGGTCCGGTCCGACCTTGAGGGTGACTGGGGACCCGCACGCGGGGCAGTCCATAGTCATCCCGAGGAGCGCCCGTCTGTTGAAGATAGCGGAGCGACCGGACAGCGACACAAACAGCGCTGTTGGGGCGTAGGATGGTGTAGCCACGGGCAGCTGTGGATCTACCGCCGTGGGGCCGTTCCACTCGTGTGGACGACCGCCAAGCACCTCAATTCGTGACGATGTGCGCGTCGAGGTCGCGCGTCCAGTACGTTGCCGGCCCGCCTGGACTACACCGTGCACAGACCTGTATCGGGCCTTCGAGATGGCCGAGTTCGATCCGAAACCGTGCAAGCGCTGCGAGCGCGTCGACGACGAGGCCACAGCTATCACAGGCGTAGTGATCACACTCGTCGGGATTTGCTGTCTCCTGAATCGCACAGTCGACACAAATCGGGTGGCTGACCCGCTCTTCTTTCCCCCACGTGTAGGAAATCCCGGTCTCTGTCCCGGGTGGCGCCTCACAGAAGGCACAGCCGGCCAGCGTCTGCTGCCTCATTCGTCCGCCTCGCCGGCGTCGTGGGCGGCCGTCCAGCCCGTGTGGAAGACGGCGAGCTGCTGCATCGATTCGAACGCTGTGTCGCTGGGCTCGTGAACGAGGAGCCGCTGGTCGACGATCGGTGTGACCGTTCCGGCATCGAGTAGCTTTCGAACCAGCTGTCGGGCAGTCTCGTCGTCGAGATCTGACGTCGATGGTGACCGCGCATCCCGATCCTGAGCGAGCAATTCCGCCTCAAACCGTTCGTGATCGTCTGCCGTATCGTCGTATCTATCCGGACCAGGCATATGAATCAGGGGCAGCACAGGAACCGCCCCGCACCCCATTCCGGGGCAGAAAAAACAGTCACCACAGTCATCAATTCTTAGGCACGATGTCGACCTGCTCCCTCACCCTCCACGCCCCAACGCCATCGTCTGGGTGGCAGCCTACTCTCGCTTGGCCTGCGGCCTGGCACCTCGGCCCAGGTGGCCGCGAACGCAACTTTGGGCGGCCACCCCCACCATATATCGGTTGATTTTCCTGCTGTCTAGTGGCTAAATTCTCCGTAAAATCGCAAGACGGTAGTACCTGACACAGGTTCGATCTGCTGACTGGAAACATACTGGTCTGCCAAGTGCTGTCTAGTGCTGCCGTCAGGTGGTTTCGTAGTGCAGAATGAGTCTGTCCCTTGGCTGGTGTCATGTGGATCTTGACTCTGGTGTCTGGGAACTCTGATCCCCATTAATCCTGACTTTCATTTTTCGCCAGAACTACCCCCCAGTTCCAAGCCTTCACGAGGGCAACTTCGAGCAATCTGGCAAAGGGCACCAGAAGTAGAAATACTGATGCCATGACTGTAATAATCCCCGATAGAAAAACCAAATCCGTAACTGTCACGCCTAGTGCTGAGTCTGTTGGGAGATAGGCCACGAGTACGGCGAAGAGACCGGTTATGAACCCCATCAAGACCAATACACCAAACAGTAACGTCGGCACGTAGGCCCCACCAAGCGATTCTAAAGTAAATAGAGGGCGCAGTTCGCTACCTGCCATCCAAAGCTGCTGCGGAACTAATTCTCGTAACCAATATCGAATCCCTCCGGCACCTCGACCGTCCCATTGAGCGTGTTTCTGTCCGTGCTTGTGACCACGAATCCATCTTCATAGAAGTCATCAATATGCCGACCAGCAACACTCGGGTCGATCTCGAACACCTCAGCGATCTCTTGCTTGGCGACCCACTGTGCTGGGCGTCGATATAGATATTCACCAATCGCTCGTTTTGTATCTTGATCAGCCCGGTCGTATTCGGTTTGAAACTCGTCTAATTGATCGCTCATGTGTTATGAACTTGGGCAGGGGGTTGTGCAGGCCACTATGCAAGGAACCTACCGTCGGAAACGTAAATATGCAGACCCCTCTGCAAATCATAATTCAGTTTAAACTTCCCCCATTTATATGTTTCTCCCACACTTCTCTTGCGATGTCGATGTTCAGGAACACGACTGCTTGGCCGACCGGCGTCAAAACACTCGAGGCTATGTGGAGGGAACTATGAGAACCCGAACGGTCAATTATTTCTTGGGCAGTCTATTCAGCCGACAGGCACTCTACGCATATGGGATTGCTGGTGGCATCACAACAGCCGGCCAGCTTCTTCTCGTCTGGTTGGATGTCTTCAGTAGTGTACCTCAGCGAACGGAGATGCTTCCGGTCGTCGTAGAAGTCTATATTGAAACACTTCTACCGTTGTGGATTCCACCAATTACAGGATGGAACGTTCTAATTTTCCTAATAAACATCGTCCTCGGTTTGTGGATTCTTGCCTCTTGGACGGTTAATTATGGGAGGTCGTTCTAGTGTGATTGCAACGATATCGACAACCGGGGTGGACGAGTCGAACCCAGATGGATGGCCTCCTACAGGCTATAGTCCACCGAAAATCTACACGAGTGACGAGCGCTGGGGGCTCGGCATCGCTATTCTACTTATTCCGCCTGTAGTGGCTCTAATCAAACAACCGTTGGATTCGGGAACGATGGTGCTAACAGGTTGGGCGGAGGCTCTCGGACAGAGCGGACTGTCGAACCATCCGTTCGCGTATATCGCGCTAGTACTGTGCGGATTGTGTGGCTGGATAATCGCCTCATCTATTGCGATTATCGCAATTCATGAGGGGATTCATTACGTGACTGGCTACTTCCGTGGTCTCAATCCTTCATTCGAATGGACATCGTTCTACGGTGTTCCTAGCCCGAGTGTCGTTGCCTACACTCAAGGCATCCAGCGCTGGGAAAATATCCTCATGTTGGCCGCTCCTTTCGTCTGTCTAAGCCTGATCTGTGGTGGCTTGATGTGGATGACGGACGGTCTCATATCGGCAACTGCAGCCATTATGTTCGCGGTCAACGCTGTCCCCTCAGGTATGGACCTCTACAATGTTGGACGGCTTATTAACCTCCCACGAGGAACAGTGTTCGCGAACTTCGATACTGAAGACGGACTCCGGACCGAATACACGGTTCGCGCATCATGCAAATAGTGCTCTTTCTCTTCTACCGGTCAAATGAAACAAGCTGTCTCACCTTGTCAATGGATGATTTTTCATCGATTTCATCCGTTTTTCTCTCTTCGCTTCCCTCCTGCTCGAATTCGCGTTCTTCGAGAGCAGCCTCCAATCGGTCACGCTCGGAGCGGACGGTCGCGAGCTCCGTTCGGAGCTGGTCAACCTCCGCTTCCAGATCCTCGATTCGCTCCGATCTCTCCTCCAGTTCAGACTCGAGACGCTCGACCTTCGCTGTCAACAGCCGGTTCTTTTCGCGAAGATGAGCCCGGTCCAGGTCACCGGGTCGCTCGTCGCTCGGAGGAGATTCGGCGGGTGACTTCGATTCATCGTCAGCTGTGTCCTCCTCGGGAGTGACTGGCTCTCGGCCGTGGTTCAGGCCCGCTTCTTCGATGGCTTCCAGCGTTTCGTTGTAGGTTTCGTACCCGGGGAATCCCTCGTAGGTCCCATCCTCTCCCTCGCGATCGACGAACGCGTCTTCGGGACAAATATCGAGTGCGACAGCCGCTTTCCGAACGGCCCAGAAGGGCATCTGGTCGTAGGTCCCACCGTCGACGCGGTCTGCCCCGGCCTCTGGAACCCACACTGGAATGTCGAAGCCGGCGCTCCGCAGTTCGTCGACGGCAACCCAATAGTCCTCCCCGTCAAGGTCTGTATCGGCGTCGGAGAGAATCCCCGTCGCGAGCGCTATCAGTTTCGCCGGCCCGCCACCGGCGTTCACCTTCGAATCGCCGAAGGTGTTGGCCTGCTCGTCGACGAAACAGGACTGCCCGCTCTCGCTGTGACGCCAGCACGGGTCGAACTGGGGACGTGGCTGGTTCGGATCCGTATCGTAGGCATCGCTCGCGTAGTGGCGGGCGATCTCGGTGATATCGACGTTCTCAACGGCCTCGTAGACGTCCTCTTTGAACGGCGTAATAGGTCGGCCTTCGAGGGCACCGTCGAGTTCTGCCAGGCGCTCTTCGCGTCGTTGGAGCGCTGCCTCACGCTGTCGCTGTCGCTCCCGTTCCCGCTCGCGCTCCGCCTCGACCCACGCCTCAAGCGTTGCCCGCCACCCGTCGTGGTCCTCGTACAGATCCGGCCAGAGCGTCGCGATCAGTGAGTCGACGCAGTCCGTGTGCTCAACCCGTGTGAACTCGTCGGCCCAGCTGACCGCCTGCTCGATGAGTGCATCGTCGACGGCCTCGAACGGACGGAGTTCGTAGCGGACGTCGTCGGTCGCGAGGGGCGTGACGACGGCATCATGATCGGCGTGAACCGACAGCGGCGGCTTGTACTGCCGATTCTTGTTGTTCACCCAGTCGGGCTGAATTACGTCGCCGGCGCCGTCGACGCCCTCGTTCACGCGGGCTTCTCCCTCCTGGAGCCACGCGTTCGAGCGGTCGAGGAACTCATCAAACACCCGTTCGAGCGCATCCGGATCGTCGCTGAAGTGGTCCGCAATCGGGAGCGTGGCCTCTGGGGCCCCGAAGACGTACGCACCCCCGACGGAGTCCAACGCATACACCGCGTCCCGCGTGCCGTAGAGCGTCGCATACTCCTCGATGTAGGCGTCGAGCGTACGCTCGACGAGCGACTGCGTCTCGGCATCGAGGTCGCCACGGTGCGGTTTGATGTCGTCGGCGAGGTCGATGTCGCCCCAGGCGGGGACCGCCCGGAGGTCGGCATACCCAGGGGTGGGAGGCTCATCCTGCCAGACGGTCGTCCCCTCAGACTCGTCGTAGCGACAGGGTTCCCACCGCTGGAAGGCGGTTGGTGTCTTGTAGGTGGTGACCGCATAGAGGGTCCGTTCGAGGCGGTTGTGAATCTCGCCGTAGTCACTATCCAGGCGGGCAACCCGCCCGCGCTGCGGATACCCGGCCTTGATCGCCTCGACGTCGTCGTGGTCGCGCTTGATGTACCACCCGACAAAGTCGTTCAGTCCAATCGTAGGATAGTCTTTGACGGTCGCCAGCGCCTCGTAGACGGGCTTGGCGCGACGGTAGTGATTGTGGATGGCTGATTCGGAGAGCGTCATCTCGTGTGCTCCTGCACCTTCTGAGTGGGAGTGAAACGACTACGCACTGGCATCGCTCGATTCCTCCTCATCGCCGTCGTCACGCAGCTCGATCCCGACGTAACAGCGCCGCGTCTGTCCGTCTAACCACTTCTTGTCACGCTCGAACTGAGCGTGGTCGCGCAACGCCTGTGTGAATCGGTTTTTCGGCTTCACGTCATATTCTCCGGCCGCAGCATACTGCTCGTATGCATCGTAGACATCAGCGACCGCGACGACCCCGTCGTCGGATTCGGTGAGTTGGCCCCGGACGAATGCCTGAATGCCGTACGGGTCCGCTTCGTCATTCTCCTCCGTATCGGAATCCGGATCGGTCGAGTCAGTCGGGGTCACACCTGCTGGATGGAGTCCGTCCTGGACCGCATCTACGAGTGCCGGAACTCCGGTGGACGTCTCTGTTGTTGGCGCGTGGATTTCGAGCGGCTGGTCGCCCTCGATGGTCGCGATCACATAGGAGCGCTCCGTGTAGTCCGGAACGGGCAGGTCGGTACTGGGCACGAACGGGCGCTTGACAGGCACCCACTCCGCTTCGAACGCCTCACGGGACTCGTAGGACTCGGGGAGTTCTCCCGGCCTGAAGACGGTGTATGTCTCGCTCTCGGCGTCGTAGCTGTACGTCGCCGGGAACTGATCTTTCGACACGGCGTCGAAGGAGTCGACCTGGGCGTGCTGGTCCCCGGCACTATCCTCGAGGACGAACGCCCCATCCCGCTCGAACCAGCGGGTGTGGCGACTGCCGCCAGTCGCCGGTCGGACGGCCGTCACCCCATCCGCGGCTCGCGCACCGCCGTTGAATGTGACGTTGTGATTCATTGTATACAGCCGCGTCTCCCCGGATGAGAGCTGATTTCGCGGCTCGCTGAGGATCTTCGCGAGCCTGTCGGCGATCTCGGCGGCTGGTTGATCGTCGTGGTCTGCGACGACGAATAGCGGGATTCGCTTCTGTTCCTGGGCTTTCCGGAGGTTCGTGAGGACCTTTGACGGCCGGACGTGCGTGGTGGTTTCGACTTCGACCTGGAGCTCCCAGTCAAGGTCCGAATACGTCGCGATGGCGTCGGGGCGGGACTCCCCGTTCTGATCGAGGACCTCCACGGAGAATCCCGCCGCTGCGAGCGCCTGCTCGACCGTTTCGAGGACTGCATCGTGGTGCTCGCCCCCGCCGGTCGGTGACGTCGACGTGTCGGGCGTTGCTGCCTGCTCACCCTCGTCTGTGAGCCGACACTGCACCGACGATGCCCCGTCCGGGAGATCGACCTCGATGAGCGAGGATGCCTTTCTCACATCCGGTAGCGTCTCGTAGCCCTGTGCTTCGATGGTGCCTTCCTCAATCCGTGAGAGTAGTTCCTCGTCGACGTCCTCGACGGACACCCAGCCGTTCGTCTCACGGACATCGTTCGACAGCTGGACGGAGCGGATCGCACGGGCCATCGCGACTTCCAACGGCAGGTCATCGGCGTTTTCCAGAGCGACGTCAGTCGCTGCGTCACGGCTCTCCACGGTCGTCCCGCCGACCACACCGTACTCCTCGCGGGTATGCTCGTGAACAGCCTCCAGGGCGTCTTGGAACCGCTCTTCCTGCACCCCGGTCAGTGGCTGCTCGCCATCGGGATGCCCGGGCGGAATTGAGAGGGGTTCGATACTGAACGGGTCAGGGCCGGTTTCGCCGAACTCAGGACTCGGGAGCTGGGCGATCCACTCACCACGCGGGAGTGAACTGATCCGATTCTTGAACTCGACGGGATCCATCGCCTCGTGTGCGAGTGCCTCGGCGATGTCGGCGTCGACGGCGATCTTCCCGACGAGCGGACTGCCGATGTTGTTCAGGACGTTCAGGTAGACCTCGCGGTTGCCGGCTTCCTTCATCTGTTCGGGGAACTGCGTCACGAGTTCGATGGACAGCCGGAACTCCCGCCCCTTTTCGAGCAGCGTCGTCAGCGTATCCGAGACGACGACGGACGACGCCTCGTCGATGAGCAGGTTCGCCACGTAGTCGTCCGGCTTGCGGGCCAGCTCGTCCCCGTCGCGACGCTTGACAGCGTCGTAGAGTTGCGTCAGAATGACGCCGGTCATCACGCGAGCGGCCTCGTCGCGGAGATCGCCGAGATCGAAGATGACCACTTTGTTCTCGTCGAGGAGGTCGCGGAAGTCGAACTGCGACTCGGTGTTGTTGAAGATTCGCCGGAGGTGGGCGTCCTGCGTGATGTAGTCCATCCGGTTACTGATGCCGCTCACGACGTTCGAGAACGTCGCCGGGTTTGAGCGCAGATGTCGCTCCAGTTTCTCCGCGACCTGCGGGTCACTCGCCTGCGGCGCATCCTCGGGTGTCGGTTCTGGTGGGCCGGCGGCGTGGAACTGCGTGACTGCGTGTTCGAGCTGGTCGTGCGTGAAGTAGTCCACGTCCTGCCGGAAGTGCCCGTTCTCGAGGCCGTACTCCTCGTCGTACATCGCCTTGATGAGGTACTTGATGAGCGTCGGCGAGGCGATGGCGTCCTCGTAGCGCTCTGGCCCCATCACGAGCTTGATGAGTTCCTCGTAGTGGTCGGCCTTGTCCTGGATCGCGTCGACGCGACGGACCCCATCCTCCAGCGCCGGCGTGATGTCGAAGAACGCGAAGCCAGGCAGGATGTCGGGCACCGAGAAGTGGAGGACGTTCTCCTCGAGGTCGTCGGTGCCGAAGCGCTTCGCGTGAGCCCGCATATAGTTCTCGGGGAGGTTCCCGCCCTTGGAGTCGATCAGGAACACGGGGCCAGTGGTCTGGTCGTACAGGGAGAGCGCGTCGTTGATCAGCGCGACTGATTTGCCGGCGCCGCTCTTCGCGAACCGGCCGACGTGGAACGGGAGGAGATGCGGCGGAATCCGCATCGGCTCCGGCGTCGGCGTGCCGTCCTCCCCGAGACCGCGGCCGATCGCCATTCCGGAGTTCGTGAACGCATCCATGTGGTCCTGCGCCGGGAGCGGTAGGGGCGTCCGGCTCTCGGGTTCGGCGTCGGACCCCCGCCCGCCCTCGGTCGTGAGCTCGGTCGCCGGCGGGACGACCACGAAGTTCGCCAACTCACCCGGCCCGAGGACGAGATCGGGGCGGGTCTTCCGCCAGTCGCTTTTGGTCGTCAGGCCGGCGTTGGAGACGCGGTCGGCGTGTTTCTTAGCCCGCCGACCCTTTCGGAGCCCGCGGCGGACGCGCTTCGGTTGGAGCCGATAGTGGGCCCCGTTCAGGTGGTCGAACACGGACCCAATATCGTCGAGGCGGTGGTCGACGCGCTCGCGCTGTCGGTTGGAAGTCACGAGCGAAAGCGCCCGCATATTCACCGTGAACGTGTGCTGTGGCTCCTTCTCGTCGATGGCCTCGACTCGTTCCCGCCCACCGATGTCGAGATACCGACGCTGTCGTCCGGTGTTCGACGGACTCTGTGGTTCGTTCTCCGTGTTTCCGAGGAGTTCTCCGAAGAACCAGTCGACGACCCGGTCTTCGCCTTCACGGAGCTTCCGCTGGCGTTCCCGTGCCTCGTGTGTCCAGTCCGGCTTCCGCTGGAAGAGCACCTGGAACGCGATCGGGTGTTCGGCGCGGGTCAGCTGATCGATGAGTGACGCGAGCGGGGCCCGGGCGTGGTCGTCATCGTCGTCTTCCGTATTCGTGAATTGGGGTAATGTCGTCATCCAGTCCTCGCGCCGGGTAGCCTGCCCGTGCCAAGTGATTCCGAGCGCGGTCGTCTCGTCGACGTTCGATGGTGTATCAGCCGGCTGGTGTTCGTCATCGAGTTCGGAGTCGGCCAGACCAGTCACTGTGGACTCGTCACTCGAATCGGCCTTGAACGGGATCTCGTCATCATCCTGCGACGTAGAGCTCTCCGACAGCATGTTTCCGCCGTCACCGACCGGGCCATGGCCGGTCGAATTAAAGAGGGTCGCGGGCTCGGAGTCCGGTTGCGAGTCTCCGGAGGATTCCTCAGCTGTCCGGGGGTTCATTTCGTGGCCATTGTCTCCCCCGGCACTGTGGTCATGAGGCGGGTCTGTTGTCGACGGGAGTAGCTTCGCTTCCAAGTCAAGGGTGACCCGCTCGAACGTGACGGTCGCAGGATACAGCGTCCGGAGGCGTTCCTCGAAGGCATCCAACCGGCGGTCGACCCCGTAATAGAACTCCACCGGCTCGTCTGCCCCCTCACTCACTGCAAGGAACTCGAACACTGGTGGCGCGTCGCCGAAGGGACCGATATTAGGGAATAGTCCGTCGTTGCCGGCGGCAAGGCCGTGGAGGCCGGCCAGCTGACGGACGACGGTCTCGGGCGCGAGGTCGCTTCGGGAGGGAGTGATCCGGATGTACTCGTCACCGCTGTTCGCAGCCGAGGGTTCTGACGGGTTCTGTTCAGTCATCCTCCTGAGAGGAAGTGCTGGTTGGATCACCGCCATCGGCACGCGTGCCGGCGGATCGGCTATCCGGACTCGTCACGCTGGCGCGCGATTCGGGCTCAAGCTCGGCCACGTCCGCAGCGCCGCCGTCGATGACGTGAGCCTCGTAGTCGCTGGCTCGAATTCGGAGCGGGAACCAGCCCTCCTGGTCGATGCCGACGAGCGCCTCCGAGTAGCCGTCCTCGTCCTCGCCGGCCTTCGCGGAGGTGACCCAGTTCACCTGCCGCTCACTGAGGTCGAACCACTTGGCGATCTTCTCTTTCTCTTCGTTGACGCGGTGGAGGACAGTCAGCGAACAGAGGTTCGCGATGGTTCGCGCCTCCGGCGTCAGCGCGAATTCACCCCCCGTTTGCGTGATGAATTCGAGGCTCAGATCGAAGTGGCGGCTGTGCCGGACGGCCGTCTCCAGGAAGTCCAGCGAGACGGCGTCGTTCATCAGGTAGTGCGCCTCGTCGATACAGAAGACGACGCGCTTGTCGGTCTGCTTGACCCGCTCGTAGACGCTGTTGAACAGCACCTGCATCATCAGGCTGGTCTCCGCTCGGCCACGGGTGCCCTCCTCCTGGTGGAGATCGAGGTAGATGACCTTCGAGTCGAGGTCGAACTCGGAGGGGCGAGCAAGGTTCTCGAGTTCACCGCCCTCACGGAATGAGGGGCGGAGGTCCTTCAGCAGCGACTGGGCATCGGACTGGACGGCTTCCTGCTCGCCCTCAGTGACGTACCCGTACTCCTCGGGGTCTTCGACCATCTCCTCGAGGACCGTGATGACGTCGTGGATGGTGGGCGAGTCCCGGGTGTGTGTCTCCGGGTCGCGCGTGATCCCGCGCTTCTCGTAGGTTTCCTGGACGGCCCGCCGGAGCGTCTGGTTGCGCTCGCCGAGCGGGTGGTCCGCGACGTGCTCGAAGAACGTCGCGAAGAAGGTCATCACCCAGTTGATCTGCTCGCCCCACGGGTCGATGTCGTCGACCTCCTGCAGGACGTGGTCGGGCGTCGGCTTGATCTCCAGCGGGTTCAGCCCTCGCCGGCCACCGACCGTGATGCGCTCGCCATCGAGCGCCTCGTTGACGCCGGCGAACCCCCGCATCGGGTCGAGCATAATAACGACCGTATCCTCGTCGAACATCGCCCGCCGGACGAGCCGGAGCTTCGTCGCGAAGGATTTGCCCGCGCCGAGCCGGCCGATAACCATCATACAGTAGCCGGTTTGCCGCTTGAAGCGGTCGAGGATGAGTGGGCTCGAATTCAGCGCGTACGTCCCGTACTCGATGCCGGGTTCCGCAAACGCACCGGAAACAAAGGGAAACATCGCGCCGACAGCCCCGCCGAGCATCGGCGTCTTGCTGTCGAGCGTCTCGTTGAACTGATCGAGAGCGATCGGGCTCGCCGACGTGAAGGTCTTCAGCTGGGACCACCGGGGCGTCACCGGCGTCAGATTCGCGGGGGCCTGTCGGGCCGTCGTCGACACCGACTCGGTATCGATGTTCTCGCGATCGTTCCCCCGGACCGTGAGGTACATCGAGACGTCAAACGCCTGCATCGTCGTGTTCCGGAGGACGTCGTACATCTCCTGATGGTCCTCGAGATCCTTTTCGACGCCCCGCGCGCTCGCACGGTGCTTCTCGGTCAGATACTCATAATCTGCTTCGAGGTCCTCGATCTTGTTCTCCAGCGAATCCAGCGTCTCTCGCGTGTCACGAGGATCGATGTGAATGCTGACATCCGTCTGCTGGGTTTCGGCGGCCGCGTACAGCTTTTCGAGGAAGCCATCCATCGGCGCATCGGGGTACTCGCCAACCCACAGACTCTGTGCCCACTGGTTGTCAGTCCGGAGGGCGCTGGGCGTCCGCTCGATACTCGACGGTGAGACGACGGTCTGGTGGATCTCGGGGATGCCGTCGACCGCCTCACCGTCGGCTTCGTAGTCCACGGTAAGCTGTGGTTCGGCATCGTCCGTTCTCTGGTCATCGGGTGCCTCGTCTGCCGTCGTCTCGTCGTCAGTTTCCGAACTATCCGAGCCGATGAAGGGAAGTTTGTCTCGAATCATGATTTGGTGATGACGGGGGACGTGCGGAGCACCTGTTCAGGGTCGCCGTACTCGATTTCTGTGCCGGTCCAGTATTCCGCGATGAGGCGGGTGAGTTCGGCCGCATCGACGGGGCGCGTGTCACATCCCTCGATACCACGGAGGCCGCGCTCGACCCGCCGGCGCCGCTCGTCCAATTCCTCTAGTATCGCAGCTCGTTCTTCCTCCTCCGGCGGCGCCGTAACAATCTGGATAGGGATTCCCAGTACGGGGATCCCAGCGAGCTTTTCGAGGATGCTGGCCCGTTCGTACCGGACCTCCTCGGACCGTACCGGGATCAAGACGTAGTGGTCGCGAATGGTCATTTGGCGCTGCGCCAGCTCCCGGTCGTACCAGTCGATGTAGTGTTCGATGAGTGCCTGGAGTTTCTCGTTGAATTTGACGTCCGGGTCGCTCAACCGGTCTTCGTACCGCCCGACGTACTCGTCGGCGGGGAACGACTGCGTCGTAGAATAGATCTGGATCGGGAACTCGACCGTCGTATTGACGAAGTCCTGGAAGGCTTCTGTCTTCTGGCCCCACTCCTCGTCGGTGGCGAGCGCCATCGTCGGCGGCGACACCTGCACCGCCCCGACGAGTGCTCGATCCGTCCGCTCGATGGCGTCGTGTCGCGGGTAGACGCGCTCGACGTGGGTGTATTCCTTCGCCTCCTCGTGGGCAATCTCCGTCTCGCTACGGTGGAAGTTCACGAACAGGCCGAGCCAGTCGAGACTGTTGGTGTAGCCGGGCGTGAGATAGACGAACAGCCCACCAAAGGCGATCGCAATCGCTGCGAATGGGATTGTGAGGGCAGACACCCGAATGCCACGGACGGTGAGCGACGGTGGGATAACGACTTGCGTCACCAGGACTACCAGTACGCCGGGAACTCCTGCGACAGCGAGGTCCGTCAACGAGTACTTCCCAAGGAATTGGGTGTCGGTACCGAGCGACTTCGGAATTCGTTTTTCGGGGTCAGTTGCTGAGCTCATGGTTTACTGAATGTATCGAGGCGGATCGTCTCTCGACTCCCGCTCCTGTCTCTGGGACGGGGGATCGCGGAGAGCGTCGTCTCGCTCGGTCCCTCCACTTCCTTCGTTGTCGCCGTCATCCTCACGAGAGCCGGCACTGGCGGTAGAGCCATCACCGTCGCCACCGGAACCGCCTCGGTCACTGTCTTCGACGCCGTCCGTAATCGCGTCGCGAAGACGGGACCCGGTCGTGTTGAGCCGCTGTCCGGTAGCGTGCGCTCTAGAGTCACCGGAGCCCAACACGTACTGCCCGCCACTCTTGACGGCTGGCTCGTCGCGCATTCCTCGCACGAAGTTCTTCCCGCCCTGCTTCGCCGACTGTACCCGTTCCCGGCCTCTCGACAGCCTTCCCCGGGCCTTCTGTGCGGAAACGTGTCGTGCCGCCCGATCGGCGACGAAGAACAGGGCTCCCGCCTGCCAGAAGAGTATGAACGGCGACGCTACCGCAGCCAGCGGGATGATGAGTGCCGTCAGCCACGCTCCGAACCCGCCGGCAGAGACACCGAAACTCGTCCCGAGGATGTCACCAAGGCGGAACAGAATGGCTACTGGAACCGTCATAAACAAGAACGGCACGTAGAAGCCGGCCAGCTTCTTCATGAACTTCGAAACCAAGGTGAAGGGACCGACTCCAGGGATCCAGAAGACAATGAGCAGTGGCATCAGAAAGACGAACAGGTAGAGTGCGAGGTGGCGAGCGAGATAGATCAGACCGATGAGGACGAACAGGATGAAGTTCGCCGACAGGGCGACGATTATGCCGAGGACCCCCATCGTCGAGAATGACAAGGTCTGGAAGAGCGTGATATTCGAGACGGAGGGCACAAGGAATCCCGCCAAAGCGTCCATAAATCGGAGTGAGAGAGCTGTGATCCACCACCATGACAGGATACCAAGCAGGCCTGAGAAGGCCCGCTTCTTGAGCTTTGAGCGGTGGTAGCCGTTGAACAGGTGGCTCGTCGACTCGAGGAAAATCACAATTCCGATAGAGAGTCCATACAGCGTGAGGGTGAGCGGGATCATCGTCTCCCAATAGAAATCGTAGATTCTGGGCCAGGCACCGTTCGAGGGAGCGCTGAACACAGAATCGGGATGCGGGGTTCCTACGACAGTTCGCAGAACCGCATCGCCGTGATTCTCGATAACAGTCCGGATGGGGCTAAACAGAATTCGGAGCAATTCCTGGATCGCCCCGATAATGATATCACCGAGGGCACCACCGACCCCTCCGTTACTCTGTGCAGCTACCGGAACTGATCCGAGAGCAAGGATCCCGACGAGTTCCGCGACGGCGGAGAGCATTCGTCGACGAACACTACGCATCGTCACCACCTCCACTCAGTAGCACAATGTCGATGTTCTTGCAGGGATGCTGAATGGCGGCCTGGTCATCGATATGGTACCCACCAGATAGGCCAGCGCGAATCGGCTGTTCAATATCCTCGTGTGGGGTTTGGACGACAATGGTTATCTCGACAGTGCCTCCCTCACACGAAACTGCATCGTCATCGCTGATGATCAGCACCCCTCGTCCTTTCAGGAATCTCTGTTCCTCATTGGGCTGAAGGAACTCTTCTTGGGGGTCCTGAGGACGTTCAAACTTCGTATCAACGACACCATTGCCCTCAATTACATCTGGGGCGTTCGCATAGGGGGCGTTTCGGAACCCGATGTTGTAGACCCACGTTGGTCCAGAGCCCGTATTCTCGACCGTGACGAATAGCCGGCCGGTACTGTTCCGGTCGTCTTCGTCAAGTTCCGGTTCGACATCAACAACGTTGATCTCCGGACGGAGTTCGATCGCCATCGAGTCGGTAGATTCGCCCTTGACGGCCACCAATTCGTATTCACCAGTATCGTAGGACCCGCCGGATTTGAAGAGGATCTGAAGTTCTGCTGTCGTCGCTCCTTCGGCAACCGCTGTTTGTCTGAATGTGCTTCCATCCGGGGCGATCAGATTGAGCCGGTCGACATCGTGATCCTCAGCTAGGGTCACGACGAGATTGGGGCCAGCAAATCCGACGTCCTCGAAAACGGAATCGACGGGCGGTGACGGTGATCCCGCCGGCGAACCCGTCCCGTTGCCGGGACTGTCTGTACTCGAACACCCGGCGATGCCCGAAAGTAGAGCTGTGCCAGACCAGGTCAAGAGACGGCGTCGGCTAATGGAGCGTTCGAGCTCTCGGTTATTGGGTTCATGCTGATCTCTGAACATCATGGTGACCTCCATGGGGGCCAAATCCGCCAGCCGGTAATGCGATCGACGAAGAAAACCGCTAGAAGGAACAACGAGACGGGAACCCCGATACGGAACAGTGTCGACACGAACTGGAGCACAGTCCCTTGTAGCAGGACGGTGTCTGAGTCACCGGTATAGCCCGGTGGGTTAAGCCACCAGTGACCGGGCTCATACCGAGCAGAAACACCACCTGGTGGACGTGCGATGGTCGTCATGACGGTTCCATTGCCGGACGTATTCAATCGCTCCCCATTGACGACGACGTATCCGCCCCGCTTGGCGGTGTTAATGGGCGCACCGGTCTTCGCATTTCGGAGAGTGACGCGAACGGTGACCGTGTCCTCGCTCTGATTCACCACCTCCAAGGTAAGGTTACTCTCGAAGATCTGTATCCGAGCGAACGCATCAGTCGGTCGCTCTGCCCCGACTCCTCTGACAAGCCCCCAGGCACGAACACTCTCGGGCCACTTGTCGGTCGCGGCTCGCGTCGCGATTCCGTAGCTGGCCGTGTATGGTCCCCTGAGGACATCCAAGTGGACGTTCGAGGGGAGCGTTGGCGGCGATGTCGACGTGCCATACACGTCCAGAATTGTCATGTTCCGCCGGGGCGACGGCGTCGGTCCTGTCTCGATGGGATACGCATTCACTTGGAGTGGGTGGAGTGGTGAATGGACAGTTCGTTGTCCATCGTCCGAACTGTAGACCAGCGTATCCCAGTCCTTGTCGCGGGCCGAATAGAACCGCCAGACACCTCGGACATCCCCATTCGGAAGCTGGTAGCCGAGCCACGGCTGGTTCTTGTACACGACGAGTCCGAGATCGCCATTGGGATATTCGGCGATGAACCCGGAGACCGCGAGGTCGTATTTCGTGACCTCGATGGAGTCAGTGACCGTGACGCTCTCGGTGGGGTACGAAACTGAACTCTCCCAGGAGGTACAGTCGCCCTCGTCGTTGTGAGCGGTACAGACTTCGACCTCCTTGCGAAGCTGAACCGAGATGTTCGCCTGGAGTCTGAGCTGGTGCTTCTCGCCGGCGTACCCCTCCAAGGAGTACGACAGCGCTGGCGTGTGAGAGCCTCCGCCTCTCGTCTCCTCGTCGCCGTCGACGAGGAGTTTCGTCGCTTCGATCTGATGACTCTCGAGACTCCAGTAGACGCGACGGTCTCCGGAGGTATCGTCTGTCGGGACCGCCACGCGGTAGTCGACGGTTCCGAGTAGCGTCCCCTCGGGCGCAACGTACAGAGGTTGCCGCGAGGGTGAGAGTCGAGCTCGTGTCGACGGCTGGACAGCGAAGATCTCGGTGTACGCCTCCCGGATGAACCGACCGTTCGTCAACTCGGCATCTGGCGGATAAACCGACACGGAGCTGTTTGTCGCAGGGAACTCTTTGAGGTCCCCGCGGTTCCATTGCTCGACAGCACGTGGTGGTGAGTCGAGGGGGATATCGGTCCCGTTGGCCAGCTGCTCCATGGCTGACCCGTCGCTCAAATTCGCGCCGTCTGTCGCGCGGTCCTGATCCCCTGACCACAGTTTGTGAAAGGTCTCCTCCGGGACGCCGTGATCAGTACTGGTCTGGGGATGGGCTCTCGTCGGAACGGCGGCTGTTGAGGCGACGAGGATGGCGGACATGACGAGTGCGAATCCTGTGGCGGGGTTAGAATCCACAGCTTGTGGCACCGACGACGATGTTGTTCAGGATGAACTGGACGATCTCCGTCCCGAGGGGCGCAACTATCACGCCCCACAGCAGTCCCTGATTCCGAACCGATTTCATCTCCTTCTTCCAGTCCGACCGGCGGGTGAATGGGATTGCCACGGTCGCGCCGAGCGCGAGGACGCCGCCGATGAGTGGCCCGCCGAACTGGATGACAGTGAAGATGTTCTGAATGGTGTCGGCCATATTGGAATCACAGAAGGCGCTTCCGGGATTCGACTGGGCGGCCGCCGTTCCCACGAACAGGATCAGCGGGAGGAGCGCCAGTAGAATCGGGCCGATTGACCTGTGGATGATACGAATTGTGGACATCGATGCCTCAGTACGGGCCCGCGTCTCGCCGGAGGGGACCTGAGCACACATCGTTTGTGGGAATGTGGAGAACGACCAAAAGAAGTTAGAAAATTTGAATGTATTTGGAGTGGTTCAAAGTTCTCCAAGTTCTCTAGAGCAGTTTCCATTCTACAGGGATATATGCGACCGCATAGCCTGAATTCAACCAATGTCAGACGCCGACACAGCACCCAGCACCGGCAGCTCCGGCTCCGATGTCGATGACAATGTCGCGCGGATTAATATGCGAATCCCACAGAGGAAATATGAGTGGCTACAGGAGGAACTCGACTCTTTCACGAGCGATACAGCTCGGTTTCAATATCTGATCCAGTTCTACTCCGATCACAAGGAAGACGACACCAGCTGTTCCTGAGCCGTCACAAGGGGTGGGACGACTTAGACCTGCAACGGGGCAACGATGAGAAGTGGGCAATCCCCACCCTCGAAATAATACTGTTTCACCGTCGTCGCGTCGCCGAACTCGTCTGCATCTTCGGGAAGGGTAATCGTGCGGGCGCTGCTGTGTTCATGGATCGAGTAGATGCCGAGTTCGGAGAGATCCTCACACTCGGCGGGATCCAGTTCTCTACTGATCGCCGCTAACCACGCCTCAACAGACACGGAGGGCTGGTCATCCGAGTCAGCTTCGGAGTGGTTACTGCGGGGACTGGCTTGCGCCATGTTACATTTGCACATACTTGCGCCAAATCTACTAAATATTAACGGTTATCCCATATCTATAATTTAGATTATATAACTCCCGAGTTCTTTTCTCCCCAGTACAAGACAGCTAGCACGCCGCTTTGAGACATGATTGGAGATCACTACTCGTCGGAAAGACCAATATAACGAGGGGAACAATAACCAACGACCATCCCACCGGATCCAACTGCGGAAGTGAATACATCGAGTGATAGCTGGCGATACCGAGCGCAACGAGTGGGGTAAAGAGAAGTGTTGGGGCAATTGATCCGACTCGAATCGCAAGCGTGGGGGCATCCGGTTCATAGATAGCGTTGACGTATGGGCCTCGACGATTCAATCCGAATGTGACAGACTCCGCGTAGAGACTATGAACCGCATAGTGGGCCGATTCGTGGAGTGCCCAGGCGATGCCACAGGTCACCAGATAGACACCGAAAACAAGCACTGTCTCGTGTAACATCGTGGCTTAGTATCGCACGTTTAGAAATCGAGGAACCTCGTAGTTAAGCCTACAGGTGGAATCGGAGCAGCCACAAATTTAACCAACAGAACACCGTCTTTCCGATGGAGTGTTGGTTAAGTCTCTGACGGTTTGACGACTATCGCGACGATCACCCGATTTCGATAACCTCGCCGTCTCCGTCTTGGAGCCGCCCCCGGATTTCACCAAGCAGTTCCTGACCCTCGTCGTAGAGTTCACGGCCGTCCTCGAGCGACACCTCGTCCGCATCGAGCTGGTCAATAATCTCCTCAACGCGGTCCATCCGCCGTTTGATGTCGGGGTCTTTCGGCATTCTCAGATCACTCCTAGCCAGAGGGCGGTGATGACCAGCAACAGCAGGAGGAGGACAGCAATCGCGGCCTTGTAATAGACTGGCTGAAGGCCCTGGGGGGCGGTCGCCTCCTCGACTGCCTCGGTCAGTTCCTGTTCGTGTTCGTGCTCCTGTTCGAAGGTTTCGTAGGCGGTCTCAAGCTGTTGCTCCAACGGCTCGATCTCGCTGGCGAGGAAGTCATTCCGG
Organism: Halobaculum sp. XH14; assembly: GCF_032116555.1. NCBI lineage: Archaea > Methanobacteriati > Methanobacteriota > Halobacteria > Halobacteriales > Haloferacaceae > Halorarum > Halorarum halobium. Next base: position 57,895 of record NZ_CP134950.1, on the reverse strand, counting down.
GACTTCACGATGTACTCGCCGGCGGCCGTCGGCGTGATCGCGGCCATATCCGCAACCCGGTCCGCGATCAACCGATCGTCAGTGTGGCCGATAGCGGTCACGATCGGCGTGTTTGCCGTGAAAATCGCCTCCGCGACCCGCTCGGTGTTGAACGCCTGGAGGTTCGAATCGCTCCCACCACCGCGGCCGACGATGATCGCGTCGACGTCCTCCGAGCGGTCGAGATGGTGAATGCCGTTCGCGATGGACGTCGGCGCCTCCGACCCCTGGACAGTTGCATCCTTCACCAGGATGTCGACGGTGGGGTCCTGCTCGTGGATCGCACTCTGAATGTCGTAGCGGGCATCGCCCTGCAGCGAGGTCGCGACACCGACCCGCTCCGGGAACGCCGGCGGTTACTGTTTCTGCTCGTCGTCGAACCAGCCACGCTCTTCGAGTTCGCTTCGCAGTCGCTCGACGGCAGCCGCTTGGTCGCCGTCGCCGACGACGATCACCTCCCACGGTTTGAGGTCGATCTTCCCACCCTCGACCCAGTAGTCGATATCGCCCTCGAGGATGACTTCGGTCCCGTCCTCGAGGTCGGCGTCCATCTCCCGGTAACGGTTCGCCCAGATCATACAGGGGAGCTCGGCCTCACCGTCGGTGAGCGTGAAGTAGAGCGCCGTGCTGTTCTTGTGGAGGTCAGTGACCTCCCCGATACAGCGGACGCCGTTGAGGGCAGGCGTGTCCTGGACGACCGACGCGATCCGGTCGTTCAGCTGGGACACGCTAAGGACCTCTCTCGCATCGGGTTCGACCGCCTGCCGTTCGGTATCCGGTGCGTCCGCCATCTCCGTTTCCTAACTTCTGAACAGGAACCTCAAAAAGCTACGTTCGAGTGCCGGGGTTGGCTGCGTTACGCAGGCCTACAGGTCGCGGGGCTGAACCGTCTTCCGGTCGTTGGCCTCGGCACGCTCTGCGGCGTCGTCGAGCAGTTCGGCGACCTCTTCGTTGAGGGCGTCGTAGAAATCTGCCGAGACGTTGTGGTCCGAAAGTGCGTCCTTCACGGCTGCTTTGACGATTAGGTCAGACATTCCATCGCGGATTTCTCCTGTCCACCATATAAAGGTTCGAAGTTCTCACGTAGTCTTCCTGACCAGTTACGCCGAATTCGCCTCTGAGTACCAGAGAGAACATATGCCACCCCTCAAAAATAGGGAACAGACAGATGCACGATCTGACTGGGTTCCAGCGGGATATCTTGTACGTAACCACCGGGCTCGAGGAACCTCATGGGCTCGCAATCAAGGACGAACTCGACGACTATTACGAGCAGGAGATCAATCATGGCCGCCTATATCCGAATCTCGACGATCTCGTCAACAAAGGACTGCTGGAGAAGGGTGAACTCGACAAGCGGACGAACGTGTACACGGTCACGCAACGCGGATTGCGGGAAATCGAGGCGCGACGTGAGTGGGAAAGTCAGTATTTAGAAGATGTGAACGCACCCACTACGTCGTAGAATCATTATAAAAGCGGGACTGCTTTACCTACTTCCCACGAATCCACAGTAAGATGGCTCGGCTCGTCTTCTATCACCACCCACAGGCCGAGAATTTCTCCCTCAAATTTAGCTCGGCATCGGTGGCAGAAATCCTGTCTCAGCGAGAGCAATCCGACGAGTCGACAAAGCTCATCGGGTATCCCTTCGAAACTCCAGTCTATGTGCTCTACGAAGGCGATTCAGAGATTGAATCAGCCCAAGAGGTCGACTTCGATCAGGAATGGCTGAGCGACCGTATTCGTGACCTCCCCCGTGCTGGGCAAGTTGTCGCATTCCGATTAGTAGAATTGCTCGAAGCAGCTGTCGATGTTCGAGAGGAGGATGAGTTTCGGCTCTACAAGAAGTTCGAACCACAAAAGATCCAGCAGGCACTCAATCACGTCTCCTGGGGAGCACCACTGCCGACCGTCGCTGGAGAGGTGATGTCGAATTTGATCCTCCGACATTCCCTCCCGAATGCGAATCATCGAACTGGCATCGCGATGCTGCAGTTCTGTATTGAGAGTGTGGACTCGGACTTTGAGATGCCACGAACGCACGTCGACGACGATTCCTGGCGAGAGTGGGTCGATCCCTATATCGTCGATTCCAAACGGCTCACTACTGTCCGCCGGAACAACCTCCGTTTCAAGCAGCTCGAAGAGTTGGACATCGACCTCGTCGAACGGAAAGACGGGATCCAAATCCGATTAGCCGAGTTCGAGCTGGATATGCACTGGCAAGAAGCGCTTTCGAAGTACGCTGAGCAGCACGAATCCCACTGTACGGACTTCGCGCAGGCAGTTCTCGAACGAGCAGAACAGGACGATCTGCTCGACCGTCAAGGACCAACGAAACAAGAGTTCATCACGTATCTGGAGAACGGACTGGTCGAACGGGACTTCAGAGAAATGTTCTGATCAGTCGCGAAGTTCGGCGACTGACTGACCAACCTCACGGACGTGTTCACTTCGCTCGAGGTCGAGTTCCTCGGCGAGGTAGTCAACCGTCTCTTCGAGGCTCATACTAGAAAGAAACCCGTCTAACGGTATAAACCTAGTGCTGGCGCAGCAATGTAGCCCATCAGAGGAAGCGTCTGTGTATACCGAACTATGCACCCTTCGGGAAAACTGTGGAACCGGTGACTGCATAGCGATACCCACCGAAATTACGCAGTGTCGCCATTTGCTGTCCACCAACCGAACTTAATTGAAAGGAGCTCCAAAACCGATCGGGAGCGTTTCAGTCTGCAGGTTGTGCGTCAGTCGCTGGTGTCCCGCTTGGAAGCTCGGGGATGGACAGGTCCACGCGACGGAGGAGCTGGGCGTTGATCGCGACGATTACTGTACTCAGCGACATCAGAAGCGCACCAACGGCGGGCGACAGCAGAATCCCGATCGGTGCCAACACGCCTGCTGCAAGCGGAATCGCGAAGACGTTGTAGCCAGCCGCCCAGACGATGTTCTCCTGCATCTTTCGGTAGCTCGCCTTGCTGAGCTTGACCAGTCGAACGACATCCATGGGGTTGTTCTGGACGAGGATGACGTCGGCCGACTGGACCGCAACGTCGGTGCCGCTCCCGATCGCGATGCCGACGTCGGCCCGCGTCAGCGCCGGCGCATCGTTCACACCGTCGCCGACCATCCCCACCAGCTTCCCCTGGTCCTGGAGTTCCTGCACTTTCTCGTCTTTGTCTTCGGGGAGGACCTCGGCGAACACCGTGTCGATGCCCAGCTCGTCCGCGACAGCGTTGGCGACGTCCTGGGAGTCCCCAGTCAGCATCGCCACCTCGATGCCCAGATCGTGGAGAGCGTTGACGACGCGGAAACTCTCCTCGCGGATCACGTCGGCCATCGCGAAGGCAGCGATCAGCTCTCCCTCGCGAACGAGATACACCACTGTCTGTGCGTTCTCGCCGGCCTCGTCAGCGAAGCGCTGGAGATGGTTGGGGATCTCGCTATCGAGCTGGGTCAATAGGTTTGGGCCGCCGACGTACACCTCGTTTCCGTCGACGGGCCGCTTCTCGAATGAACGCCCCGAATCTTCAGGGGTTCGGGGCATACAGGGCGTAGAGGATAGATAGCATCCCGGCGGCGGTGACGAGTGCTGCGACGAATCCTGCTTCGAAGATCGACACTTGGAGGAGTTCGAAGAGAACACCTTCGAGAAGGCCGCCCAGCCCGACCAGCGCGAAGCCGGCGGCGACGTACAGAAGCAACTGCGTGCGATGGCGCTGGTATCCGCGATAGGCCTGATAGGCGATGACGAGGGCCAATACGGTCGTGAACAGCTTGCCGATGACGAATAACGTGTGTTCCATGAGTCAGTCTCCCCGCATTTCCTCGAAGATGGACGTGATCCGGTCGGCGGGGTCCGGCCGGACGTCGATCTGCACGTCGAAGCCCTCCGCCTGCAGGAGGACTTCGACACGCTCGAGTCGCGCCTCGTACTCGCTGTAGTGCCGTCCGCCGGGGTCGACATGCGTGTACTCCTCAAGGAGGCCCTGCTCGACGAGGCGGGTGACACGGCGTGAGACGGTTGGACGTGACATGTCGCATTCCTCGCTGAGTTCCTTCGCGGAGAGTCGGTCGGTCTTCGTCGCCACGAGGATGTCGCGGGCGTACTCGTCGTCGAGTGTCGCGAAGACCTCCGACGGGTCAGCCTCCTCAGTCACACTCCTCTAATCGCCACAGGAGGGTAATATAGCCCCCCGGTTTTCTGACTCAGCACGACAGCTCGCTATTATATCGTCTCTCCTCGCCTACTGATAGTTGAAGGTGCAATAATTATGTCCACACTCGACTCCGGCATGAACCAGCTCGAGAGCAAAGTCGGCGGCCTGACCGTCGGCGGGAAAGTCCACAGCCTCAGCGCGTGGTTCGTGCTCGCGCTCCGTCTCATGATGGGCTACGCGTTCGCGTACTCCGGGTTCACCAAGATCACCGGCGAGTTCGCGGCCGGCGGCTACCTGTCGAACGTTGCCGCGACGAACGGCAACCCGCTTGCGGGCCTGTTCGCGTGGATGGGTTCGACGCCGTGGTTCGTCGAGTTCGCCAACGTCGCAGTCCCGTACGGTGAGTTGTTCATCGGTCTTGGGCTGCTCGTCGGTGCGTTCGTCCGCCTCGCGGCGTTCTTCGGCGCGCTCATGATGCTCATGTTCTACTTCGGGAACTGGGAGGTCGCCCACGGCGTGATCAACGGGGACTTCGCGTACATGCTCGTGTTCCTCGCGGTCGCCGCGTTCGCCGCGGGCCGCATTCTGGGCCTCGACCAGTACATCGAGAACTACGACGTCGGCGGCGAGACGCTCGTCGAGCGCTACCCCGCCCTCGAATACATCCTCGGCTAACCACGCCGAGACCTTTGGGAGTACAACAATGCAAAATCCAATTCAAGCACGCGGAATTCGTTCTCTGGGACTCATCGTCGCCGGAGCGCTGGCTCTGGCCGTTGTCGCCGGAATGGCGCTCACGCACGCGACCGTCCCAGATGCAATGATGTGGAGCTGGCACGACGGCATGTGGAACGACGGCCACATGGCCGGATGGGATAGCTGGGGCTGGGGGATGATGCTGTTCGGTCTCCTGTGGATGGCACTCCTCGTCGCCGTCCCCCTCGGTTTCATCTACTGGCTGGGGACGCGGTCGCAATCGAACGGCCCCGCCGAGGATAGCGCACTCGCCGTCCTCCAAGAGCGGTACGCCCGTGGCGAGATCGACGACGAGGAGTTCGACCGCCGTCGCGCCCGTCTCACACCAGATGATGGACGGTAGCGGACGGTCGTTCCCTACTCGCTGACTTCGGTTTTCACGACGGTTGCCGGACGCGTCGTCAGCCGAAGGACGCGGTCGGTGACACTGCCGAGCAACGCCCGATATTCGTCCGGCCGGCGTTTGGTACCGAGCACGAGGAGATCGGCGTCACAGTCGTCTGCGTGATTCACGATGGTCTCAGCGGGGCGGCCATGTTGCATCGTCGTCTCGACATCGACATCGGTCTCTACGGCTCGACGTCGGAGTTCCGAAAGCGTCTCCTCGCCGTGTTCTTCGAGCCCGTGTTCGGGACCTTCGGCCTCGTCGACGTACTCGTCCCCGCTGTAGGCAGTCACGACATCCTCGTCAACGACGTAGAGCACGTGAAGGACCGCGTTGTGAGCGGCTGCGAGCTCGATCGCGTGCGTTTCAGCATCTTCAGACGCGACAGTTCCATCGGTCGACAGGAGAATTCGGTCGTACATTCAGTCGGAATTCGAAGGCGGTATCATAAATTGACTTCCAATTCTCTCCGCTCAAGAGTCACGGTAGCGGGTTCAGTATGGCCGCGTCAGCGGATGTGTCCAAGCACGACGGACGGACTCACTCGATACTGTGAACCATCAACGAGCTGTCCGTCAGTGGTCGTGCCCCTCCATCACCATCGGATGCCCGGTGGCGTTTTCGTCCGAGTTCTCCCCGAAGGTCTCCTTGCAGGTCTGCGAGCAGAAGTAGTACGTCTCGCCGTCGTGCGTCGCCGATGGCTTGCTGTCGTCAGTCCGCATGCCACAGACGGGGTCGCGGTACGGACCGGGCGCGCCGAGGCCTGTCTCGTGGCTGCACTAGTCGCGGCAGCGGAAATGCTTTCTATCCTGTACGCGCTCTATGCGCCGAACCCCTGACGACCAATTCATAGGATCAAGTGGGACGTACTGCGTAGTTATCTTCTCAGTCTCTGGGGCAAAACGAAGGTTAATACCCTCCGCCGTGTTTGCATCCGTTCTCAATACGCAGGAAAGGTCGGCGTACTGTAGATACCTGCTGACAAACTGAAGTACGTATGAAGCGGAATGTGACGCGCCGTGGACTACTCCGGGTCGGCGGGACGACCGTCGCACTCGGAGTCGCCGGCTGTCTGGGGTCGCCAAGTGAGGACCAGTGGGCAATCGAGGGGACGCTGTCAGTGACGAACGCCCAACAGTTCAGCTCGCCAGGCTGCAGCTGTTGCGGACAGTACGCGTCGTACTTGCGGGAGTACCTCGACACGACGCTCCAAGAAACCGAGGCTGAGGACGTGACTACCCTCAAGCAGCAACACAACATTCCCACGGAACTACAGAGTTGTCACACGCTCGTTCTCGACGAATACGTCGTCGAAGGACACGTCCCTGCCGAGGTTATCGCCACGCTACTCGACGAAGAGCCGGCCATCGACGGCATCGCGCTGCCCGGAATGCCGGCCGGGTCGCCGGGAATGGGCGGGTCCAAGTCCGACTCGTTCATCGTCTACGCACTCGGTGACGGGAAGACGGATGAGGTGTACGCCGAAATATAGGAGCCTGATCGAGTGAAACTGGTCAAGATTCTTTGGGACGGCAGACGATGGTCTGAACGATGATTAGACGACTCCTCCACGATATCGGATACGTGATCGCGTATGTTCTCTTCGTCGGCGCAAACACACCGGATTCGGTCGTCAAGCGCCTCCGCGTGGCGTACCGCCTCGTCGGCGTCCGGATCGTCGAGACACCACAGGTCGATTCAGTCGAGCGGACGATCTTTCTCTGTCCGTATCGGAATTTGGGTGCCAACTGGTTTGGGGAGAAGTGGATTTGTCATGACATCCTCGACCGTATCGACGATGGATACGTGACGTATCTCCGACGGCACAAGGGAATCGACTACCAGCGTCCTCGCGGGTGTACCGACCTCGCGTACTGCGACGAATCTGAGTACTGCTATTCAGAGGTTTCCGAACTCGAATAGGTGACCGATGGATCAGAGTACTCTACGCAACCGAATCACCGATCAGTTCTCCTACCGCGGTGAACGAGCCGACATCTGGCGGGCCTTCGATCTCCTGCTCGACACTGACGAGTTCCTCAATCTCGGCTATTCGGAGTGGTACCAGCCACATATTGTCGGATCGAGTCAGCGTCGACTCGTCACGGAAGTCGGATCGAGAGTCTCGTCACATCTATCCGCAACGGACGGAGTTCGTCTCCTCGATGTCGGTTGTGGCCGAGGGGGGCCGGCGATCCACCTCGCCGACCGATTCGGCTTCCGAGTTACTGGACTGGATCTCGTTCCGTACAACCTCAAGCGGGCAACCGAGAACGCACGCGGGAAGTGCGTCGAAACCGATTTCGTCGGCGGCGACGCCACACAGCTTCCGTTCGCGACGGACTCGTTTACCGCGTGCACAGCCATCGATGCCCTCGTTTATCTCCCCGACCGGAACAGCGTCTTCGCCGCGGTCGCGGATGTTCTCGAACCGGAGGGAGTTCTCGTCCTCTCCGACCTCGTGGTGCAGTCCGACGTAACTGAGACAGAACGGAGGTTCGTCGACTCGTTTGCAGACGCGTGGGACATGCCGTCAATAGGGGCGGTCGAGCAGTACACGGCCGGTCTCGAAGACGCGAATCTCGAACTCAAGACTGTCGAGAACATCACGAACCACAGCGTCGGGCGGTTTCGGAAGTGGACGACGCTGTACCTTCAGCTTCTCGGGAGTCCGATTCGGTCGCTCATCGAACGACTGTTACGAGCGTATGACCTCGATCCAACGGCGATTACCGAACAGGTGAGGGCCGCGCACCGTGCGTTGCCGTTCCTGCAGCACGTCATCCTCGTTGCGAAAGCGAAGCCGCTCTGACGTGGTTACTCACACGAAACGAGAAAGAATCGAACCCATACGTCGGCGTTTGAGCGTCCCACGGACGATTGGAACGATCCGCGGGATGTCCTCCAGCCGTGTGTAATCTACGAGTTCGAATCGATCGTCGTCTCGAAATATTTCGTCCGTCTCACGATTCAGGTGACACCCGCCAGCGACGGTGTGCCATGCGGGCGCGAGTACGTCGTGGGCGATACCCACGGCGCCTTCCCCGCGGACGTGCTCGAGAAACCGGAACTCACCACCTGGCTTCAGTACCCGGGCCACCTCGGAGAGTGTGGCATCAAAATCGGGGATGGTACAGAACACGAGTGACGCGATGACGACATCGAAGGAATCGTCAGCGAACGGGAGTGCTTCTGCACCGGCGCTTTCGATCTCGATTTCAAGCCCGAGGTCGCGTGCTCGTTCGAGCGCTTTCCGGCGCATATGTGGGTCTGGCTCAATCGCGAACAGTGTGACAGTTCCGCTGTCAGCAGCTGCTTCTCTAACGTGCGGAAACATCGCACCTGTCCCCGCACCAAGGTCCAGAACCGCCCCGGCGATATCATCCACGAGATAGCGGCGGTGTTCGGCAAGCACGGTTCTCTCTGCCGGTTTCATCACCGGATCATACAGCCGCGCGAATATCGGATGAGACGGCTCAGTCGTCTCTATTCTCTCGTTCAGTGTCATGAGTGTTTTCAGAGTGTGTTGAATCAGTTTCGTGTTCGTGGTGGGCGTACCAGCGAGGTTCGGGCCATTGGAATCCACCTTCACGGTAGACGTCGAACACGCCCCGCTCAATGTCGTCGCGAATGATGTCGGCGGTTCCCTCGTCAACGCTCACGAAGTGACACAGCGGGTGGCCCGGGTACGCCACTGCATTTTCGAGGACACCGACAACGATGCCGGTCGATGGAGCGCGAATCGTCTCGATGTCGTTCTTGAAGTGGTCGGAAATCGTGAACAGCGGCTCGTCTTCCTCAACGAGAGGGTGCGGGCCCCACTCCATCTCGACGAGCCCCCCAGTTTCGGCACGGAGCCACGTTTTCTCACCGTCGCGGGCGACCACGCGCGTCCACCCGGGCCAGGACACCGGTTGGTTGGGAAGGACCTCGTGTTCGGCGAGGACGCTCGCGACACAGTGGAGCGCTCGGTCGAGGTGCGCGGTCTGGAATCGATGGGCGCGCCCCATCTCAACCGTGACCGTGGGGATACCGTCCTGACAGGCCACGCGTCGGAGTGTCCCTCGTGAACCCTCGCCGTCGAGGATGACGCTCGTGCCGAACGCGCGGGCGAGTCGTTCCACAGCCGGGTCGCGCATATCTGCGCGGACGTGGTACATCGTCGTGCGGTTGCGCGTCGACGTGTGGAAGTCAAGCCCGATGTCACACTTCGAGATGAACTCCTCGTAAATCGTGTTTGCGAGCCGTTTTGCTAGCGTACTTCGAGCACTGCCAGGGAACGAGCGGTTGAGATCTTCGTCATAGATCGGGATGTACCGTTGCTGGGCCAGAAATCCTGGGACATTCAGTACGTGGAGGCAGACAAGCGTCCCGTGAAGATCACTCGGTTCGTACTCGGCTGCGACCTCTTGGATGATCTTGACCCCGTTGAGTTCGTCGCCGTGAACTGCGGCTGTCAAGCAGACTGTCGGTCCCGCTTGGTCACCATTGACGACAGTGACTGGCAGTTCAATCGCGTCGTCGTGAAACGTTGTCGCGACGGCATACCGGAACTGAGACTTCTCACCGGATGGAATCGTCCTACCCCCGACTTCGATCTGGTGTGGTGAATCACTGGTCATTGGTTCCCTCCCTTCGTTCGGTCGGTCTGTTCCTGCTGCGGTGGTTCGCGGTGCGTTCGGCCGAGGAACCGCGGCACCGATCTGAGATATTCCTCGTAGGCGTCGCCGTACTGCTCGCGGAGCCACGGCTCTTCGGCGAGTGGTGCGAGCAGGAACCACACGATTCCACCGATGGCGAGAATGACCGTTTGAATCGAACCTGCGAGGAGGCCTCCGCTGGCGAGCATGGCGATGAACCCCACGTACTGTGGATTGCGAGAGAAGCGATACGGTCCCTCAGTTTGAAGGTGGCCTTCGAGACCACTGCTCTCCCAGAATCCGAGTGTCCACATCGCCCAGATGGACAGCGCTGTGCCTGCTACGAAAACAAGCACACAGACGAGTTGCACCACCACCGGTGGTTCGTACCAGTGCCACCAGTCGAGGTATGCAACGCCGACCAGACCAACACCGTATAGCATCCACGCACTCCAGCTCACCCAGAATGTCCAGTTCCGCGTTCCGTGCGGCCAGAACTGGAATGTTGGACTGACGATGGTAGCAAGGAGGCCACCCAGTAGGAGTCCCCCAGATAGGAGACCGACGCTGAACAATGTCTGTGTCGCCTGGAGTGCCATAGGGATCACGCACCAATGTCGGGCACGGAAATATCGGCGCTGCGGAGACGACGGGCGTTGATAGCGACGATGATCGTCGACAGCGACATGAACACGGCACCGATGGCCGGCGACAGCAGGATGCCGATCGGTGCGAGGACTCCGGCAGCGAGTGGGAGCGCGAAAACGTTGTAGCCGGTCGCCCAGACGAGATTCTCCTGCATCTTCCGGTAACTCGCCTTCGAGAGCTTGATGAGCCGCACCACGTCCAGCGGATTATTGTCGACGAGGATGATATCGCCAGACTCGATGGCGACGTCGGTCCCTGAACCGATGGCAATACCGACGTCAGCTCGCGTGAGTGCTGGCGCGTCGTTGACGCCGTCGCCGACCATCGCGACTAGTTTCCCCTCGGACTGGAGCGCTTCGACTTTCGTGTCCTTTTCGTCGGGGAGTACCTCCGCGAAGTACTGGTCGATACCGAGTTCCTCCGAGACAGCCCGTGCGACGTCCTCCGAGTCACCGGTCAGCATCGCCACCTCGATGTCCATCGCGTGTAGCGCCTCGATGGCCTGCCGACTTTCTTCCCGAATAACGTCCGCCAGCGCAAATGCTGCGACGACTTCGGATTCGTCGTGAACCAGGTAGATAACCGTCTCTGCGTTCGAGCCAGCTTCCTCCGCGAAGGCAGCGATTTCGTTGGGCCGCTCGATACCGAATTTCTCAATCAGGTTCGGTCCACCGATATGCACCGTCTCGCCGTCCACAGTGGCTCTGACGCCGAGACCGCGGAAGTTCTCGAAGTTCGAAACGCTCGCTCGCTGGACGTTCCGTTCCTCGGCGGCGTCCCGGATGGCGCGAGCAATCATGTGCTCGGAGTCACCCTCGACACCAGCGGCGACTTCGAACGCTCGCTCTTCACTCCAGTCACCCGCCGTCTCGACACCGACGACGCCCTGTTCGCCCTTCGTGAGGGTCCCGGTCTTGTCGAACATCACCGTGTCTAGGTTGCGGGATTCCTCCATGGCAATGCGGTCGCGGATGAGCATCCCGTTCTTGGCAGCCGTCGAGGTGTTGATTGCGACAACCAGTGGAACGGCCAGGCCGAGTGCGTGTGGACACGCGATAACCAGGACCGTCACGACACGCTCGAGGACGGTGATATTGTACCCGGTGGCGACGACCCACGCGACGGCCGTAATCGCCGCGACGCCGAGTGCCACGTAGAACAGCCAGCCAGCTGCCTTGTCGGCGAGCAACTGGGTCCGAGATTTGGATTGTTGGGCCTCTTCGACGAGTCGCATGATGCCCGCAAGCGCCGTCTCGTCGCCAGTCTTCGTGATTTTGACGCGGAGGCTCCCGTCCTGATTGACCGTTCCGGCGACCACCTCTGATCCGGGCTCTTTCCCGACTGGTCTGGATTCGCCGGTAATCATCGACTCGTCAACGGACGACTCGCCCTCGACGACTTCGCCGTCGGCAGGCACGCTCGCGCCCGGGCGAACGAGCACGATGTCGTCCTCGCCGAGTTCGGAGACAGGCACTTCCTCGGTATCCCCACTCTCTGTGATGCGCTCGGCAGTGTCGGGCATGAGTTTCGCCAATTCGTCGAGCGCCCCTGAGGCTGCTCGGACCGACCGCATCTCCACCCAGTGGCCCAGCAGCATGATGTCGATCAGCGTGACGAGTTCCCAGAAAAACGGTGTCGTCCCTTCGAGAAACAGACTCGCAACCGAGTAGACGAACGCGACCGAGATCGCCAGCGAGATGAGCATCATCATGCCCGGCTCGCGGTTTTTCAGTTCCGTCCGGGCCATCGAGAGGAAGGGCACACCACCGTATGCGAAGATCACGACCGCAAGTGCCGGCGTTATCCACGCACTCCCGGGGAACGTAGGGGCCGTATAGCCGAAGACGTCCTGAATGAATTCGCTAAAGATGAGGACTGGCACCGAGAGCGCGAGCGACACCCAGAATCGTCGCCTGAACATTGCCTCGTGGCCTGAGTGATCCGTGTGATCGCTGTGGTCCCCGTTTCCACCCCTGTGTCCCTTCTCGTGGGCGTTACCACCATGGTCGTGCTCGTCGTGTACGTGCTCTGCTTCTGTAGAGTGAGCGTGCTCGGCCGCAGCGGGGCGGTGCGCGTGTTCGGCATCGTGCTCGTGTTGCGCGTGTTCGTCCGGGGGTTCTGATTCCGTGGGGGCCTCATCCGCCGTAGGTTGTGCTTCGTGCTCAGGAGAGTGGGAATGCTGCTCTGATGACGCGTGGGCTGATGCTCGTGGTTCCGACTCTGCTTTTAATCGGCAAATTCGACAACAGTAGACGGGTCCTTCGGATTGATGTGAGGTGTGGCCCTCTTTAGAGGGATTTTCGGAGGTCTCGTGGTCTGGATTGTTGCTCATGGCGTGGGTTTTGGTGCCGTCCCTTATTATGCTGTCCAGACCCTGATACAGCGCGGTGCCATCGAAAGGGTCGGCAACGAACGAGAACGGCGGGGCGGTCGGTGGCGTGCGTTCCGGTGGTTCTCAGGCGGAGGCGGTGTATCCAGCGTCCTCGACGGCCTGGACGAGTGCCGTGACGTCAGCATCGCCATCGACGCTCGCCTGTTCAGCTTCTCTATCAGCGTTCGCGTCGGTCACGCCGCTCACTTCTCGAAGCGCGTCTTCGACGGTCTGTTCACAGTGGCCGCAGGTCATTCCCTCAACGGTGATGGTCGTCGACATACACAGATACATACGAGAGGGACCTCTTTGTCATTTTCTGCTTCGAATCCAAAGTCTATCCGGTATTGGAAAATGGCATTCGAAATCTCACGCTGGGAAACAGTCTTGTGATGCGGGGGTTCTATGCGTAGATATGCGTGATTTAGACGAGACAGACATGGAGATCCTCTCGTTACTGGCAGAGGATGCACGGCGCCCGTTCAGCAGTATCGGTGAGGAGGTGGATCTCTCGGGTCCAGCCGTCTCGGACCGTGTGAAACGGTTAGAGGAAGCCGACATCATCAACGGCTTCACCATCGACGTGAACCGGGCACAGCTGCGAGCTGGCGTTCCGGTGTTCGTCCAGTTTGAAAACGACACATCGGCCATCGAGCCACTTCGAAGCCGACTCCAGGATGCGGAGGGTATCGAACATCTCTTCGTCACTGCCGAGGGGAAAATCTGGTTCTACGGCCGTGCGGAGGGGCAGAACGTTCGACGGTGGATCAATAGCCTCCTCGAAGATGCGCCATCGACGGACTACTCGGTGACGCTCGTCGATGACCTCGAATGGACGCCCTCACTCGACGGCACTGAGTTCGCAATCACATGTGCCGAGTGTGGGAATACGGTCGATAGCGAGGGCGAATCCGTTCGAATCGACGATGATGTCTATCACTTCTGTTGTCCGTCGTGCCGTAGTCGCTTCGAAGACCAGTATCAGCGTCTCGAAGAAGGGGCCTAAGCTGTAGTCGCGGTTTCCGCTCCGAGTCGATGGGGTCGACATTGGCATCCTTCGGCGGTGAAATGGAAGTAGACCTTTGAATCTAAATTCTACACCAGTCTAAAGCCCTAGTCTCGAAACAGTAACTGCACTAAGGAAGGACCACGTAGTATAGGACAGGAATGGGAACGCGAACTGCACATCTCGACATCACAGGGATGACCTGTGCTAACTGCTCGGCGACAGTTGGCGATGCGCTCGAGTCCCTCGACGGCGTTGTCGAGGCGAACGCGAACTTCGCCACTGACGAGGGCTCCGTCGAGTACGACCCTGACGAGGTATCGCTCGAAGAGATATTCGAGGCCATCGAAGATGCCGGGTACGGTGCGGTGTCTGACACCGTGACAATCGGCATCTCCGATATGACCTGTGCCAACTGTGTACAGACCAATGAGACTGCCCTAGAGAACACACCAGGTGTCATCGCGGCCGAGGCGAACTTCGCCACCGACGAAGCCCAAGTCCGGTACAACCCCGCGGACACGTCGCTGGATGCACTCTACGATGCCATCGAGAGCGCGGGCTACTCGCCCGTCCGAGAGGACAGCGCCGACGGCGACTCCGGTGAGGACGCGCGCGACGCCGCGCGACAGGCTGAGATCCGCAAACAGCTTCGACTGACCCTGTTTGGTGCGGTACTCGCCGCTCCGCTTCTCTTCTTCCTGCTAGAGAAGTACCTCCTCGGCGGCGGGGTCGTCCCGGAGACGGTCTTTGGTGTCGAGTTCGGCTGGGTCGAGTTCTTGCTGGCGACGCCCGTTCAGCTGGTGCTCGGCTGGCCGTTCTACAAGAACTCGTACAATGCGCTGGTGAACAACAAGCGCGCCAACATGGACGTGCTGATCGCGCTGGGCTCGACCACCGCGTACGTCTACTCCGTCGCCGTCCTCTCCGGGCTCATCGCGGGCGGCCTGTACTTCGACACCGCAGCGCTCATCCTCGTGTTCATCACGCTCGGGAACTACCTCGAAGCCCGCTCGAAGGGCCAGGCCGGCGAAGCACTCCGCAAACTGCTGGAGATGGAAGCCGAGACGGCCACCGTCGTCGACGAGGACGGCAACGAGGAGGAAATTCCGCTGGAAGACGTCGAGGTCGGCGACCGGATGAAGGTCCGACCCGGCGAGAAAATCCCGACGGACGGCGTGGTCATCGACGGCCAGTCGGCGGTCGACGAGTCGATGGTCACCGGAGAATCCGTCCCCGTCGAGAAAAGCGAGGGCGACGAGGTCGTCGGCTCCACCATCAACGAGAACGGCGTGCTCGTCGTGGAGGCGACGAAGGTCGGCGAGGACACGGCACTCCAGCAGATCGTGCAGACGGTCAAGGAGGCGCAGTCGCGCCAGCCCGACATCCAGAATCTTGCGGACCGCATCTCTGCGTACTTCGTGCCGGCGGTCATCGGGAACGCAGTCTTCTGGGGGCTGGTGTGGTTCCTGTTCCCCGAGGTGCTCGCCGGCTTCGTCGAGTGGCTCCCGCTGTGGGGCCTCGTCGCCGGCGGGCCAGCCGTCGCAGGTGGGGCCGTCTCGGTCTTCGAGTTCGCCGTTATCGTCTTCGCCTCCGCGGTGCTCATCGCCTGTCCCTGCGCGCTGGGGCTGGCGACGCCCGCCGCGACGATGGTTGGGACGACTATCGGCGCACAAAATGGCGTGCTGTTCAAGGGTGGTGACATCCTCGAACGCGCGAAGGACGTCGATACGGTCGTCTTCGACAAGACTGGGACGCTCACGAAAGGTGAGATGGAACTGACCGACGTCGTCGTGTTCGACGGTGACGGACAGCCGCTCACGGATGGCGGCGATACTGCTGCCGATGGTGGCCAACTGACCGCTCGTGACCGTCTCGGTGAGGAGGATGTCCTGCGGCTCGCGGCCACGGCCGAACATGCGAGCGAACACCCGCTTGCCCGTGCCATTGTCGACGGCGCCGAAGAGCGGGGGATCGACGTGACCGACCCGGACGACTTCGAGAACGTCCCCGGCCACGGCATCCAAGCGACCGTCGGTGACAGCGAGGTCCTGGTCGGAAATCGGAAGCTCCTCCGTGACAACGGAATCAACCCGTCGCCCGCGCAGGACACGATGGAGCGCCTCGAGAACGAGGGGAAGACGGCGATGCTCGTCGCCTACGAGGGCGAACTCGTGGGTGTGGTCGCGGACGCCGACACGATCAAGGAGAGCGCGAAAGACGCGGTGAGTCAGCTCCAGGAGCGCGGCGTCGACGTGATGATGATCACCGGCGACAACGAGCGTACCGCCCGCGCCGTCGCCGAACAGGTCGGCATCGACCCCGAGAACGTCCGCGCGGAGGTCCTCCCCGAGGACAAGTCCGACGCCGTCGAGTCCATCCAGGACGAGGGGCGGCAGGCGATGATGGTCGGTGACGGCGTCAACGACGCGCCCGCCCTTGCCGTCGCGTATGTTGGAACGGCCATCGGCTCGGGTACTGACGTCGCCATCGAGGCCGCGGACGTCACGTTGATGCGCGACGACCCAGTCGACGTCGTGAAAGCGATCCGCATCTCGGACGCGACGCTCGCGAAGATCAAGCAGAACCTCGTCTGGGCGCTCGGCTACAACACGGCGATGATCCCGCTCGCGTCACTCGGTCTCCTGCAACCCGTGCTCGCCGCGGGCGCGATGGCGTTCTCCAGCGTGTCGGTGCTGTCGAACAGCCTGCTGTTCCGGCGGTACACCCCAGATCACGACTACAAACTGCTCGGGAAACTCCGCTGAACACTACTGCCCTCGACTCATGTCATCTATTTCCCGCCGCATGGTACACGCGTATCTCGTCGAGAACGCCGATACTGAGCCCACGTACCTTCGGGCTCGGGATATCGCCAGCGACCTCGATGGGTCACCGAAAGCCGTCGCACAGTATCTGAGCCAGCTCCAAGACGACCTCACCGACGTGTCGCTCGAACAGTGGGGGCGCTCGAAGAGCACAACGTGGCGAATTGAGGTGAGCGAATCGTGAGTACCGTTGCGGGGCGCGTCGAAACCGTCCTCCCCGACACCGGCACCCGAGAATGGTGGGCGCTGTATCTGCTTGCCCCGGTCGTCCTCGTCGGTGCCGCACTCCTCGCGTTCCCGTCGCTCGTCTACGACCGGTTCGTCTGGCAGTATCTCTGGGGCCCGGTCGTCGCCGACGCTGCCGGCCAGCCAGTCACACACAAGGGAATACAGGCCGTCCGCGGATACAACACCGTGAACACGGTGGCCTATCTCGCGGCCGTCGTGTACAGTCTCCCAGGACTCCGGGCATATCTCGACTACCTCGATGTCACGTTCGATGCGCGGCTCGCGTACGGGTTCGCCCCAATCATCGTCGCCGGCGGGGCGATGCGCGCCCTCGAGGATATCGGACTGCTCGGCGACTACGCAGTGTGGTTCATCACGCCCTCGATCTACTTCGTCGTTACCGCCGTCACCGTCCTCGCACTCGGCGTCGGCGCACTCGCTCGCAATCGGAATATCGGGTCCATCCCGTCGATCGTCGGTCTCGTCGGGTCGGTCTGGGCGATTGGAGCCGTCGGGTGGGCACTCTGGTATGGACTCTCGACGGCAGCGACATTCCGCCTGTGGGTTCCTGTTGCGACGACGGGGATCGCCCTCGGCGTGACCGCGCTCTACTACTGGGGGGCGAGCCTCGTCGATATTGCACATCTCCGCCATCCGCTGTTCCTGTTGGCCGTTTTCGGGCAGATGTGGGACGCTGCGCAGAATCTCGTCGGCGTGACCTTCCTCGGCTATTCCCCCAAGCTGGTCGTTACGAATCTCGTGTATCAAGCGACTGGATTCTCGGGGTCAACATTCGTTCTCAAACTCCTCGTAACCGGTGGCATCGTGTGGTACCTCGCAGACGTGAAAGACGAGATGAATCACACGTGGTGGTGGCTCATGACGTTCTTCATCGGGGCGATCGGACTCCCAATGGGCGTCCGTGGATCCCTTCGAATGATGCTCGGGGTCTGACAATGGAGACGATGAACACGAGCGATACGATACGGCAGTACAGCGCGGCAATCGCACTTGTTTCGGGAGTCTACTCGCTGCTCTCCGCGACAACCGGCAGCGGGATGATGAGCTCGAACAGCGGGCTCCTTATGGCACTCCTCGGCGTCGTCGTGGTCGTCCACGGCGTCGTCCTGCTGACGCCCTACGCGAGTCGGCTCGGGAACGCGAGTGGTCCCCTGATGATCGGCTACTCGCTCGTGATGTTGCTCAACCAGGCACTGGTCGGTGTTACCGGGAGTATGAACTGGGGAATGGGTGGCGGGATGGAGTCCGGTATGAACGGCGGAATGGATGGCGGGATGAGCGGTGGCATGGGCTCGACGATGACCGCCGGGATGGCCTGGGACCTCGGAATGGTCGCGCTCGCAGTCCTGATGTTGTTCAGTGGGATCATCATGATGAACCGGCGAAACGACAGCTCAGGGATGTAATTCGGCGAGACGAATGACGTCCGTACCTACAGCGACAACGAATCGACTGCCCAGCTACCTCGCCCCGCTCCCCCGGCGCGTCGAGGACCTCGCACTTCGGTACGCGTGGGCCATCGTCGCGATTAATCTGGCCGGGACTGCGTTCGGGTTCTGGTACTACCGCTTCCAGCTCGCCCAAACCCCGATAGTGATGTGGCCGTTCGTCCCCGACAGCCCCGCTGCGACGCTGTTCGTCGCGCTTAGTCTCGCCGCGTGGAAACTGGACTACGACGTCGAGTGGCTCCATATGCTCGCCTTCTTCGGAAACATCAAACTCGGGCTCTGGACGCCGTTCGTCCAGCTGGTTCTCAACGGGGCGGGCGATATCGAACCCTGGCTCTACTGGTTTCTCATCGTGAGCCATCTCGCGATGAGTCTGCAGTCGTTCCTGATTTATCGCTACGCCGAGTTCTCAGTCAGTGCGGTCGCCGTCGCCACCGTCTGGTACGGGCTTAATGACATCGTGGATTACTTTGCGCCGCTCGTTGGGGAGTTCCATCACACGTTCCTGCGGGCCGAACTCGTCAACGGAATCATTGATCACTCGGGGCAAGCCCACGACTTCGCAGCGGCCGCGGCAGTGACGCTGACGCTTGCCGCGACGTTTCTGGCACTAGCGACGCGAATAAAGAAACTCGAACCGAGCGGTGATCCCTCCAAACGAGGGCTGGACTAATGAATTGCTGCTCACGACGAACGGTGCTTCGTCGGAGCGGGGGTGTGCTAACTGCCGGGATGGCCGGAATTGCTGGCTGCCTCGGAGGGGGAGGCCCGCCGGAGCCAATAGTCACGATGACGAGTGACCTTCGGTTCGATCCTGTTGAGATCACAATCGAACCCGGCCAGCAAGTTACCTGGGAGAACAAGAGTCCTGCTCCCCATACGGCATCAGCATACGAAGAGTCGCTGCCAGAGGAGGCGGCGTATTTCGCCAGCGGTGGCTACGAATCCGAACGGGCTGTCCGACAGAGCACGTCGTCGAGAGGATTTCTCGAACGAGGTGAGACATATAGCCACACGTTCGATATCCCAGGAACGTACCGATATTTTTGCTTGCCACACGAGGAGAACAGGATGATTGGTCGTGTCGTCGTGGAATGAACAAATCGGGTAGGCGAGACAAATGGGCGAACAACGCTTATTGAGTACGGTGTATAATACACAGTACCGAAAGCTGAACTGATGAGTACAGCAACGGAATATCTGGACGAGATCCGTGTTCGTTTTGGCATCGAGAGTAGCGATATCGTCCGCTGGGGGGCGGTCTTGGGGGTCGAGTTAGCGGTGGTCTGGGGGTATTTCCTCGTTACCCAAACGTCCGTGACTGAACCGAGGTATGTGGTATATCCATTCGTCTGGATCAATCTCGGAGCACTCGCAATTTCCCGGACACGCCCATCCGCTCGTCGATTCGGTGTACGCGCTTCGGCGGCGTCCATAACGGGAATATATCTGTTCGTACTGCTGACGCTCGGTGGGTTACTTCAGCTCGGATTGTTCCAACACCTCGGTTCCGGAGCGGAGTTTCGTATTTCCTGGGTCACTCCTGGCTGGGGGCCAATCATCGTATTCAGAAATACGTTGGTACAAACGGTCATCGTCCCGTTCAAACTCGTGGGGTACCTTTCGATTGCGTACCTCCTGTACGCTCGGCTACTCGACGCGACGAAGGGCGCCCTCTCCGGGGTGTTCGGTCTCGTTTCGTGCGTCGGCTGTTCCTTCTCGCTACTCGTGCCGTTACTCGGCGCCTCCACATTCAGCACGATTGCGTGGCTCTCATGGGACCTCTCGACGCTCGTATTCGTGGCGACAGTCGGGATGCTGTACTGGAGCGACGAACTCGGAGCGAGGCTCACCCGCTGGGTACCCGCCGGCGACGGGTGACTGTTGAGGACAACGGACAGGGACACCGCCCGTAATGCTCACACGAAGATGGAGTCTACCACGATGGCCACAAGAAGCACACCGAGATACGCGTTCGCCGAGACGAACGCGTTCCTGGCCGCCCGATCGGTTTTGCGACGACAGAGTCGGACGACGAACCAGAGGAAGACGGCGCCGGCGACGACGGCGCTCACGGCGAACAGCCAGTCGAGGGCCGTCAACGCACCCAGGAACGCGACCGCAACCATCGTCGCCGCGAGGTACAGCACAATATGTCGTCGGGTTGTCTCCTCGCCCCGCACGACGGGCAACATGGGGAACCCGGCAGTTGCGTATTCCTCCTTGTACATAAGTGCGAGATTGTAGAAGTGAGCGGGCGTCCACAGGAAGATGACCACGCTCAACAGGAGAATCTCGAACCCGATCGAACCTCTGACGGCACTCCACCCGATGAGTGCGGGAAACGCCCCGACTGCGCCGCCGATGACGATGTTCTGGGTGGTGTTCGGTTTCAACAGGATGGTGTAGCCAACGCTGTAGGATAGGATCGCCAGCAGACCGAGCAGCGCTGCGAGGAGATTGACGCGGGCTGCTAACACCCCCAGCGAGGCGAACGCGAGCACAATCCCGAAAGCCGTCGCACGCCGGACCGAGACCCGCTGTTCCACGAGGGGGCGGTCCGCCGTCCGATTCATCTGCTCGTCGACATCGCGTTCGAGAACGTTGTTGAACACACCGCTCGCACCGACCGCCAGCACACCACCGAGGAGCGTCCACGCGATGCGGTCCATCGGAACGGTGCGTCCCCCGGCCAGTAGCATCGCCGCGAGTGCAACGAGACAAAGCAGCCACATCAGCCGGGGCTTGGTCATCCGGAGATACTCCCACGAACGTCCCGGAAACAGCGAACGAACGCCCATCCGCGTCGACTTACTCGAAGCGCTCGGCCCGCGAGCAGAGCCCGGTTCGGCCGCGGAGATGGATAGATCGTCACCAGCCATCTCCGCTTCGACACCGTCATGGCGGTCGAACACACCGGCGTTCGGAATATCGGACTCGTCCGAGACGTCGGTTAACTGCCGTGCCAGCGCGACCGTCAATGCGCCGAAGATGGCCACGGCAACAACCAGATGCGCCCCGCTGACCGAAACCGACGTGTCTGCTCCTACAGCCAGTGCTCCGACCGCGACTTGAACCGGGTAGAGTGTGACGGCAGCGATGATGGGGCGGCGCACTCCCTTGGCGACGCTGTCGCCACGGACATGCCACGTGAGCCAAAGCAGACCGAGGCCGACGATCAGTGCGAGCACCCGGTGAGAGAGAACAACGATTACGAGCGCGGATATTCCCTCTTCGAAGGTCAGCCCATCACAGGCAGGCAAGGTCGGACACGCGGCAGACGCCCCCGTCACGGCAGTCGTCGCCCCAGCCAGCATAAGTGCGTAGACGCCGAGCACGAGCGTGAACAGGGCGTCAGTCGTACGCCGGTCGACAGAATCGGTGTGGGCTGGCATACGCTCACCCCGGGAAGTAGACGAAGGCCAGAATGAGAATGGAAAGGAAGGTGAGGAAGTGCCAATACGCCTCCGTCGTCTTGACCATGAGGTGACGGTTCGAACTGAAGTGATCTCGCCCCCACGCCCTGTAGGCGATAATGCCACTCAACACCAGGCCTGCTAAGAGGTGAGCCGCGTGTGTCCCTGTCAGCACGTAGTAGGCAGCTGGATACGGACCCTGAGAGGGAACTGCGCCGCCAGCAGCCATATTCATCCAGTCAAGCGCGAACACCACGAGATACGCCACACCGAACACCATCGAGAGCGCGAGTCCCCAGTTGAATGGCGCCCGCTCATCTCGTGCGATAGCGTAGCGGCCGTAGCCAAGAGCGACGCTGGCCGCGAGTAGCAGGACCGTCATCACGATTCCAAGCATCAGATCTGGTCCCGGCATTCCCTCGGGAGGGAACGGCCCACGCGTCGCCTTGAGGTAAAACCAGACGACGAACAGCGAGGCAAAAATTATCAACTCGCCGAGTATGACCAGCAACATCGAGATGTAGCCGGACTTGAACCCGAGCAGCTGACGTTTTTGCGCCGGAACAACACCCGTCTCAAACTCCTCAATCGTGTATTCCTTCGTCCAACCCCACATACCGTATATCAGGACCGGAATCCCGATGACCAGCGCCACGGTGAACATCGAAAGCCCGAGCCCCGTGAAGAACATGCCCAGGGCGACGAACAGCGGGTACTTGCTACCGTGGGGGAAGCCCTCGGCTCCCTCCCCTCGGCGAACCGGTTCACCGGGTCGATCAGACATATCTTCGTTTGACATGGTTAGTGGCCTCCTTCCTCTTCCTCACCGTGGCCGCCTTCGCTAGCCTCGAAACTCTCCGGAACTGTCCCACCGTTGGCCTCCACCCACGTCCGGTAGTCCTCTGGCGAGACGACGAACACCTGTGAGACCATCTGCGAATGGCCCTTTCCACAGAGTTCGGCACACGTGACCTGATATGTATCGGCGGGGATTTCAGTTCCATTTACCGTGATGGTCCGTTCTCCCTCAACCCCTTCAACGGAGAACCACGCCGAGTTGACTTGTCCCGGCATGGCGTCTTTTTTCACGCCGAGTTCCTGAATTGCGAAGGAGTGAATCACGTCGGCTGATGTGATTCTGAATTTAATCACGGTGTCCGCAGGCAGGACGACGTGATTCCCCTGCGTGAACGGGACGCCAGCAACGTCGTACCGGAAGAACCACTGTCCTGCGGTGATGTCCATCTCGAGGACGCGGTCCGTTCCGGCCTGTGTGGTCGGGTCGGCGGCTTGGTCGGTCTGTGCGAGCGCGCCCGCCCCCATGAAGACGGTCATCAGTACCAAGAAGGCGATGCCCAGACTCCACACGCTGAACGTGTAGCGACCACTGCCGGGACGGAGTTTCGCGGCAGTTTCACGGCGTGGAGCGGCGTATCGATAGACGAACCAACCAGTCACAGCGACGAACCCCCCGCCACCAACCATCGCGATGACGGACATCGTCACACGGAAGTTGTGGATGATTCCGATGGGTTGACCGTTGGCGACCTCTTCGAGCGTAACGACCCCGAAGTCATAGAAGAACAGCCCGAGTCCGAACGCGATGACAAGCGCCCAGAATGCTCCCGAGAGCGTGCCGTATGAGCTGTCGTCCGGCACGGTAACGTCGTCGTCCGCGTCACTCATCGTTATCACCTCCGAGATTGACGCCGACGCCACCATCCGACACGACCGTCCCAGAATCGTCGTCAAGGTCAACGTCAACGGCATCATCGGGAATGTCGTCGTAGACGTTCTCCGGCGTCGGCGCGTGGTGCGGGAAGCCGTCCCACTCGGGAGAGGGCATATTCTGTCCTGAGAGGACGTCTTCCCACGGGTTATCGACCTGTTCTCCATATCGAAGACTCCAGAGCATATTGACGAAGAACACAAGCTGTCCGGAGGCGACGAAGAACGCGGCTCCGGTGGTCAGTATATGCCAGAACTGGAGTTCCGGCATGTAGGTGTAGGTCGCGTAGCGCCGCATCATCCCGAGTTCGCCCAGCCGGGCCATCAGGAAGAACAATAGTGGAAGTCCTCCCAGCGTCGTGACTGCGTGGTACTTGCCGGCGAGGGAATTGTACATCCGCCCAGTGATGAGTGGATACCAGTAGTACACGCCCGCGAGGAGGCCCATAACGCCGACCATGAAGAGTGTGAAGTGGAAGTGCCCGACGACGAAGTACGTCGAATGGAGCTTCTGGTCCAACGCGGGCTGACCAAGCTGAAGGCCCTCCATCCCGGAGTAGACGAGTCCAACGAGAAGCCCGATAGAGAACAGCATCGGTGTCGTGAGATGAACCCGTCCCTTGTACATCGTTGCGAGAGCGCTGAAGAGATAGAGGCTGAACGTGAGGGCGATGACCATCGAGAACACCATGAAGGCGTACCGAGAGGCCCCAAGTCCGGTGGTGAACATGTGGTGAGCCCACACGCCCGCGGAGAACAGTGAGAGCGTCACAAAGCTGACGATGACCCACTTGTTCCCGAAGATGGGGCGCTCGCTGAACCGGCCGATGATCTCCATTGCGATCCCCATACCGGGGATAACGAGGATGTACACCTCCGGGTGACCAAATGTCCACCATATCCACTGGTAGAGTAAGGGTGCGCCCCCAGTTCGGGCGTTGTAGAACGTCATCTCAAGCGCCCGTTCGAGGAAGTTCAGGTTGAGTGCGGTGACGACCCACGGGAACGTATAGAATCCGAGTGCGGGCGTGATGATACCGATCGCCCAGCAGGCCATCGGAATGTCGAACCACCCGAGATCCGGCCGTCGCTCGTTCACGACGGTGACGAAGAAGTTGATGCCGCCGGGGATCGAGCCGCCGCCCAGAAGCAGCGTGAGTCCGACAATCTCCGCGTCGATCCCCGACGAGTTGAGCATCGTCGTGAGTGGTGGGTATTGGAACCACCCACCGTTCGCTGGGAGCCCTGTGAGTCCGAGGGCGTTTGTGAACAGCGGGAGCCAGAGGAGCAGCCCACCCGCGGTGATTGACCATGCACCGAGCGCGTTCCAGCGCGGATAGGCCATCTCCTCGGCTCCAACCCAGTGAGGGATGAGGTAATTCTGGAATGCCCCTGTCAGCGGCGGAATGACGAAGAAGACCATCGTCAATCCGTGGAGCGTGAGGAGGCTGTTGTACCCCGCGGAGTTGAGAATCGCGTTGGCAGGGGAGAGTGCCAGTTCCGTCCGAAACACCAGTGCTGCCAGCCCGCCAACCGCGAAGAAGAACAGCGCGTTCCAGAGGTAGATGATGCCGATGACTTCGTGATCGGTCGTATACAGCCAGTACCGCCATCCAGACGGGCCGTGGTGGCCGTCGTGGTCGTCGTAGTCGCTCCCACCGCCGTCCGTAGCGTGTTCTGTCATCAGTGTCCACCTCCGCCTTCGCCGCCCTCCTCACCGTGACGTACCATGGTTCGGAGATCGCCCTCGATTTTCTCCTTGATTACGGGCCCGTTGACTGGGTCTGCCTCAACGATGGGCGAGAGGTCAGCGGTCATGCCGGGTGACCAGCCCTCGCCTTGGTTCTCTTCCCAGAGTTCCCCGACCACAACGGCGCCGGCCATCCCACTAACCCCGTAGTGGGGCTGACAGAGATAGAAGTAGACCCCCTTCTCCTCGAACGTGTGGGTATATGGTCCATATCGTATGAGTTCGGTCTCGCCCACCGCGTCGAACTCGCTGTCGTGACTGCCTGGAAGCAACCCGGAGTCGAACGAGGCTCCGTTTTCAGGAATCAACCGCGGATAGCCTGCCATAAGGTCAGGCGTGATGGCTGTCGCAGAGTGTGTCCGTCGTTCAGAGATGCCTTTGGCGGTGTGCGCCCAACGAACCGTTGTTCCGGGCTCCACCCACACCACGTGCGGCATGAAGTGATAGTTGTTCGTGTCGTCATCGTAGGCGATCATCGCAACATCCACGAACCCCTCGTCGTTCGGCTCAGCCGGATACTCATCCATCGCCGGTGATCCCACCATCGCCTCGAACCCCATCTGCATCATCGGCTGCATGTTCGCACCGATGGAACCCTCGGTCATCTGCGATTGGAGACAACCAGCGAATGACATCATTCCTATCGCTCCGGCAGTGCCAGCACGTCGCAAGAAACGACGACGATCTATCTCGTTAGCCACGCCAATCACCCATGAGTCGTACTGACATGGGCAGCCCATTCTCGTGTGGGGTAATATAATATAATGACCTTTCAGATGATACTACTGGCCGATACGGTCACACATTAATTCATGTGGGGCGCCTCTATCTGTCGATTACAACTCTTGACCCGACGTATCAGATATATTTTCTTTCTTCTGGAAGATGGGTTCGTATGCCCCTCCGTGTAGATACCGTTCCGCCTGTGACGTGAGCTTGTATCGTCCGCGATCAACCCTTGAGACGAAGCCGTGTTTCTCTAACGTCCGAAGACGCCGGTTGACCTCATCTCGGCTCCGGTGAATATTCCGTGAGATAATCGACGGGGAGAGTACGAGCTGTGTCGAGTGGAATACCTGGAGAATTTCGTCGTCCATCGGCGTCATCCACTCGTCGGACTTCCGAACCGATTGTGGATTACGAAAGAGAAGGGAATCCCACTGATTGGTTCGTAAATCGTTGTGGAGAGGGCTGTACAACCCCCAAATGATCAGCAGTCCGGCGAAGATATGGATCAGATGCGTTAGATGCGGTGCGACGGCGTTCACGATAGGTGAAACCGCTACGTAGAGAAGAAGTCCCGCAAGCATCACGACGACGAACCGCTGGTGTTGGTGGACGAAATGCTGTTCGGAGAGGAGATACAACAAGCCAGCTCCCGCGGCGACACCAGTGACGATGTTGTAGAGACCGAGTATATCAATCACGTTCGAGATCCCCCCGTTGTCGCTTGGAGGCGGTTTCGATGACGAATCACTAACCCGACGAAGATCACGACGACGGTGTTCAGGAGCGCTTGGTACAACCGAGACTCAGCGAGTCGTGGCTCCACACTCAGCAAGAAGACGTGATGGAGGGTGAATATCGAAAATACGACTACGAGGACGATGATTGCCGTTCCAAACGTGGATTCGCGAAAGACGTCCCAAGTGAGGATAGCCATTGTTCCGGCAACCGACCCGACGATGAGAGCGAACAGAGCCGTCGTGACGTAACCGAACTCCCCGAACATACCTCGTTCTCTCCGGAGAAACTATATGTATGTTTGGGAGTATCTAACACTATGGAGTCGCCGATGCGCTCAAACGCCGTACCGGAGGGCGTTATTTCTAGGATATTCTGGCGTTCGGCCTGGCACCCGCTGGCAACGATCGGCGGTATCTGGGTGTTCGGTTTCGCGCTGGGGAACGCGTTCATGATCCCCGGCTCGTTCGTTCTCGGGCGAGACGGTCTCGGTACTGCGGCACTATTTTCGGTCGGAGGGGTGCTAATGGGGTTGCTCACGTGGGGAGCGTCGGTCGGATACGTCAACCACGTCACGGAAGGGATTGAGTCGCGGTTCGAGCAGGCCTGTCGGGAGGCCTTCGACCTTGACGATGGCGAACCGACCCACGTGACCAGTGTCGAATCGCGGACTGGTCTTGCACCGGCGGACACCTACCGGTTTACTAGCATCCGATCCAACGGAGAGACTATGGAACTGTTCAGGGCGGAGTTCGACACGGAAGTATACTCGATGAGTACGTATCCATCGGTCTATATTCCGTGCGACCGATTCGATGACATCGAGAACGAAATCGAGACGCTTTCGCTCAAGATCGACAATATGCTCTGGACCGTTCCACGCTCACGCACAGCGTGACGACGGATGGAAGCATACGACACGGATAAGAACGCCGGCTCATTCGGTGAATGTGTCCGGTTTGCCAGCTCCGAACCAGAGCGCAACTGCGAGCAATGTGACAATAGTCTGGCCGACGACGTACGGGGTGGGTCTAACCAGCGCGAGCAGGTCTCCAATCGTCTCGACGTGGTGATAGTCAGTCACGACCGGCCAGAACAGAAACAGTAGAGTCTCCTCGGGGACGAACAGGTAATCAATGAGGTCCGCAGCGAGGTGTGATCCATATCCGAGCGCGTACGCCGCGCCGACCTCCCACTGGTCTCTGTGTTTCGTGACGTAGAGGACGATCAGGACGACGAGTGCCGCAGTAAACACCGAGTGTGCGACCGACCGACTCGGGAGCGATGGAAGTACAAACGCGAGTGGTTTGTCGACGATATCCGGGAGCAACGCACCCCCGAACAGGGCAATAATCGGGGCATCGTCACTTCGGTCAGTAGAATCACCAGAAATGCCTCGGTAAACGAGATACGCGACTGCAGCGTGGACCCAAAAGAGCACACTCAACAATACTGCCCAAGCTATTTAATCGTTCAAGGACTGCGACACCGTCAGCGTCATATGCCATCGATTTCGGAGCGAATAGTCTCTCGCTCGAAGTAGAGGATTTCCAGTCCTAGGAGGACGACCGTCACAACAAGAACCACACTAAAAACGGCGGGTTCCATCACGGCAAGGTGATACGCTAACGAAGGGAAGAACAGTACTGCACCAACCCCGCCGACGACGGGGAGGATACCTGTGCGAAGGCCCTCTCGATGCCGGAACGCGAGGAAACTCATCAACCCAAAGACGGTGATGAACGCAAGCGACGCGAACGACGTGATTCCTTGAAGACTACCGTAGGCGGTGAACGCGGCTGTTATCAAGCCCAAGACGAGAAGTGTTCGCGTAGGAGCACCGTCGGCATCGGTGTCTCCGATCCGATCGGGAAGTAGGTCGTCTTCAAGCATTCCCGTCGCAAAGTGGGCCGCCGAGAACAGCGTGGCGTTGATCGCGCTCCCAGTCGAGAACAGCGCCGCCACGGAAATGAGGATGAACCCCATTTGCCCCATGAACGGTTCGGCCGCGATGGCGAGTGACACCTCGGGGTTCGCGGCGATCGTTTCGGGCTGAAGCAGACCCGTCGTGACGACTGCCACGAGGACGTACAGCCCGAGGGACGCGGGGATTGAAAGATAGATTGCCTGCGGGATGGTCGTCCGAGCGTTTCGAAGACTCCCCTCGTCGTAAAAGAGTAGCTGCCAGCCCTGAAAGGCGACGAACGAGAGGGCAGCGGACATGAGTAACCCGCCCGTCGCGACGGAGGAGAACCCGGTCGTCAGCTGTTCTGTCCGCGCTCCAAAATAGAACCCCCACACACCAAAAATGAGGAGAATCCCGGCCTTTGCCGCGACGAGGAGCACCTCGGTCACGCCACTCGCTCGGGCACCAAGGACGTTCAGCAGTACAAACCCCAGGACGCTGAGAACCGACACAACGGGACGGAGTGGAATCCCGAGTACGGTTTCGACGCCGAGGAGTTTCGTCGCGAAACTACCGAATGCGAACGCGTACATACCCATCGACCCGATATAGCCGAACAGAAGCGTCCAACCGACCATCCCAGCGACCGTCGTCGACTCACCGAACTCCTGTAAAAAACTGACCGAACCGCCGGATACATCGCCAAGCCGCTGGAGACGAACGTACGAGTAGCCAGCGCAGAACGCGACGACACCGCCGCCGGTAAACGCGAGCCACGCAGCAGGCCCCGACATTTCTGCAACCACGCCAAGTACGGCGAAGATTCCACCACCAATCATACCACCGAGCGCAATCGAGACTGTACCGAGAAGGCCCAACTTCTCGCTCATCGTCTCTCCGTTGGGGTGCCATCTTTAGACTTCTTGTCGTTACGAATCCAAACCACCACAGTCTGGGAGTAGAAATCGTTTGCTTTGATGCTCAGGTTCCGAAGAGCGAGTAGAACCACGTTTCAGTGTCCGGATGGAGACCGTTATGGACTGCCCGGATCGCCGCAGCGACTGACACTGCGAAGACAGCGTGAAGAAGATGCGTCGGAACCCAGCCGACCACTACTGTACTTGCCCCGAGGACGGCAGCGCAGAGCGCCCCAACGCCGATTCTGAAAAAGAACGGCCGCTGAATCACCAGCACGGTGTCCCCGTAGAGCAGGATGTAACAAAGGAACGCAAGCCCACCAGCGACGACTGCCGAGAGTAACGAAAAGAGGAGCGCAGTCATCGGGATTTTCCCCCAGAATACCCAAGTCGCGGGTGAATGTACCCGAGTGCGCCGAGTACGACTACGACACCGAGGAGAGCTCCGGTTTCCACTGCAGCGAGCAGGCTATGCGGAAGCGGCGTGAGCATCCCGAGATGGGCGATCCCGAACAGCAGCCCAACGAGCGGTACTCCAACGAGAAGGAGACCATATATTCCCTCGTACTGGTGCCAGATAGCGGGCGTTTTACTCACCGTGTACGCGGTGCTCGCGAGAATGGTACCCGTTACGAGAAGTTCGCTGAGGGACGTGAGCATACGGCTACCCTCTCCAGCCAGCCACAAGTCAATTACTCCTCACCTGAGGTGTCCCATTCCTGGATTCCAAATTCTGCTAGGGTTGTGACGCCGGTCTCCAAAAAATAATACACGATATATCCCACAGATGTAGCCACAATCGCATTAGGGGAGGAGACCCTAGATGTAGGCCACCAAGACAATGGACAGATCAGATTACGTGATCCTCTCGGTTATCGGCGTAGTCACCGTCCTCATAGGTGTCGTAACGACTAACCAACCACTCGGGCGATTCTTCGTGGAGAGCACCCGCCAAGCTGCGACGACGACCGCCGCGATGGCCTGGATTACCTGGTGGGCACTCGTGATCGGCTTCGCCATCGCCGGCGGCGTCGAGGCGTGGGTCTCGACCCAACAAATTTCGGAGCTACTCGAAGGCCACGGCCCACGAGAGATTGGACTCGCCACGTTCTTCGGGTTCGTCTCCTCGTCGTGCTCGTACTCGGCCATCGCCACCGCGAAAAACCTCTACAAGAAGGGCGCGTCCGCGGCAGCGGCACTGGCCGCGTTCCAGTTCGCCTCGACGAATCTCGTCATCGAGATCGGGATCGTCATCTGGCTGCTGCTCGGCTGGGAGTTCCTGCTCGCCGACGTGATCGGTGGCCTGCTCCTCATCGGCCTGATGTCGGTCGGCTTCGTCTACCTCGTACCCGACGAGATTCTCGACGAAGCACGCAAGAACGTCACCGATGAGGAGGGTATTACCGTACAGGATCCCGTCTGTGGGATGGAGGTCGACCCCGAGGAGACCGACCACTCCATCGAGCATGATGGGCAGACGTACTACTTCTGTTCGCAATCCTGCAAGGACAGCTTCGACCCGAAGGAAGCGAATACCTCGATTCGGGAGAAAGCGACGTCCTGGTCGGGGTGGAAGGGGCTCGCTGACAAACAGTGGAAGGAGTGGGCGATGCTCTGGGATGAAATCGCTATCGGCTTCATCTTCGCTGGGCTCATCGCGGGCTTCATCCCCGAGTCCGTCTGGACGAGCGTCTTCTCCGGCGCCGTGTTCGGCTTGCCGGTGTACGTCCTCTGGACGGCCGCGCTCGGTGCGATCATCGGCGTCGTCACCTTCGTTTGCTCGGTCGGCAACGTCCCGTTCGGGACCGTCCTCTGGACCCGCGGACTTCCCTTCGGGTCGGTTCTCTCGTACATCTTCGCGGATCTCATCGTCCCACCCATCATGAAGGCCTACGACGAGTACTACGGGACGACGTTCGCGGCGGTACTCAGTCTGATGATCTTCATCAGCGCCGTTATCGTCGGGTTCGTGGTTCACTTCCTGTTCCTAGGGTTGGGACTCATCCCGTCGCGGGCCTCTGCCCAAATCGCCGAGGTATCCATCGAGCTCAACTACAAGCTGGTGTTGAACGTCCTCGCGACTGCGTTCTTTGCGTTCCTCTACTGGCTCCATAACCAAGATTCGGTCGCCGGCGGGGAACGCGGTGGCGAAGAGTACGCGGCTACGACGGACTGACGGGCCGTCCACCTGCTCACGTACTTTACAATAACGATTTCGTCGATCGATAATTCGACGACTCGGTCAAGGAACATCTACGATTTCGGGCTATTGGTCCCTGACCTCCCGTCCACCTCGCGAACACAGTTTCGATACGAACACCATTCATTCCAGATCGCCCTCACCGAAGTCACGGGTCTTTGAAATCGTCACTGCTACTACGAGATTCAGCAACGAGATCGCGCCACTGCTCCCATCGAGGGATAAACATCGGTACCTTACGCTGATAAGTGCGGTAGTCATCACCGAATGTATCGACCATATCATGCTCTTCCCTCCGTGCAAGCCACGTAAAAATCACAACGACGAGCGGAAATAGAGCGACAGAGAAGATCGTCGGCCAGTGAATGATGCCCTCGCCGAACAGGGCGATGAACAGGCCGGTGTATTGTGGGTGACGGACGTACCTGTAAAGCCCGTCTGTGACCAGTCGGTCGTCCTGCCGGGCATGATAGACTTGTCGCCATCCCTGAGCAAACAGGCCGATGCCGACAAACGCCACAGCGTAGCCGAGGAGCATTGATACGAACATACCCGTCTCGCCAAACCCGATCAGTGTGGACCAGAGATTGGTACTGACGTACTCGCGATCCAGACCGAAAAACCGGACCAGCAGATAGATCGTCAGTGGAAACCCATACATCTCCGCATATAATGCAATGATGAACGCCTGTACCACTCCTGCGCCGACCCACTCCCGCCAGCTATCAGGAGCGAAGTACCGATAGAAGAACCAAGAAACTACGACAATGAAGATAATCGCGAGGCCCCAAGCACCGGGATTCGTAATAGTGGGATCTATTGATGACACGCTTACTTACCCGAGTAGATATCGAGTCCATGGATACCGTTCGACGAGCGGCACTCCGCCGACCTCATACTGTTCGATATACGCATCGAGACCGAGGATCCGTCCCGCTCCGAACGCGGCGACTGAGAGGAAAACGAGCATGTACGCGAAATCCCCGTTGATGTAGCCATGTGCGACATCCCAGTTGCCGAAATAGAACATGAGCATCATAAATGCCCCCCAGAACGCAGCGAGTCGAGTGAGGGCACCGAACAACAACCCGAGCCCGATAAGCAGCTCTCCCCACGGTACTGCGACGTTCACGAAGTCGACGAACCACGGCGTGTTCCCCATCGCTACGAACAGATCAGCAAGTGGGCTCCCGCGGTTCGGAACGGCCCCGGTGAGATATCCACCGGCACTAAAACTCCCCGAGAGGACCTTGTCGAGACCACTCTGGAAGAACGCCAGTCCCATCATCAACCGAAGCCCGAAAATAAACCAGACACTCAACGTGTGTAGTCGACCGCTTGCGGTGAATCCCCCAATTGTACTTTCTAATTGAACTTCTTGAGATCCCATATCGTGTGCCTATTCCCGGCAAAGGGTTATAAAATCGCGGTGGGATCTCGCCAGACCGGAATAGAGCGCCCTTTTCGGGGTGATCTCCCCGATACCGTCATACCGGCTGAATAGTATCGTATTCCCAAGCGTCTGTGACGGCGGCATACGTCTGCTTGATTACAGCCGGGTTGGAGAAAATCCGAGCAGCCACCCGTGGATGCCGCAAGAAGCGACGGAGAACCGCCCGTGGGGATCGATCGATGTCTTCAATGTCGATTCCAGACACCACTTGGACGGCATCACCGAGAACGGTCATCTGACGAGTCTCGACGAGGTGCCGCATAATTCGGGCGAGCAGGTACTCTCCTTTCATCATCCGATAGAGTCGGTCTGGATACTCCTGTAGACTTCCCTCCGCCGTCAACTTGGCTGCGAGATACGACGACTGAATTGCTTGCGAGATCCCTTTCCCGGTCAGCCGATTCGCGATTCCAGCCGCATCCCCGACGCGAACGACGGGCCACTCAGGTAGATAGGTCAGCGCAGGATCGAGACTCGGTCCTTCGGGAATGATAGCAATATTCGTCTGACTCCGAGATGGCATCGGCCAGCCGTTTCGTTCGCATGCCGCCACAAATTCGGCCATGTAATCGGCTGGGCGTTCGCTCTCGGTCCACCCGATGCCGACGTTGGCCCGCTCGGGCGATTTCGAGAACGCCCACGCGTACCCGGTATAGCCCTCAAGAATGATCTGGCTATTCGGGTAGAGATCCGAAAAGTCGCCCTCCACGTCAGCGTTAATGGCGATCATCCGACCCGCGTACTCGTCCGTTCTCCCTCGAATCTTGCTGGTGATCGACGGTTGGCCAGTCGCGTCAACCAAGAGGTCGTATTCGTCGGCCAACGTCCGGAACTTCGCCTTCGTGATCTGGTGGTTCTCGTGAATCGAAACGCCCTTTTCAGCGAGGCGTTCGGCCCATCGCCGTTCGACGACGTTTCTGTCAGTGATGTACGTATCGGAGGCCGGGAACGTTCCCTCTCCGGTGCGCTGTCTTCGGGATGCCGTTCCGTCGTAGATCTCTACACGTAACTCCGGAAGAGCATTGACGAACCCATTCGTTGGCGTCGAACTGAGTGGAATCTTAGAGACGGCCGTCATCGCTTCCCCGCAGTTGACTCGTTTGTCATCGTACGACTGGCGTTCAAAAAGGTCTACTTCGAACCCTCGCTTGGAAAAGCCTTCAGCAGCGGCGAGGCCGCCGACTGCCCCACCGATTACTGCCACGCTTTGGATTCGCGGGGACGGTTCTGACGGCGGCTGTGAGCGAAGGGAGAAACCCTCAGATCGTAAAGATAATGCATTCAACATTATTTGTCACTTTGGTTGCTACTTGCTACTCCACGGTAAGCAATCGGCGGAGCACCAGATGAAGGATTCCGCCATTTTCGACGTATCGAACGGCTGCGGGCGTCCCGACCTGTGCCGTAACCGGGAATTCGACGGTTGAACCATCGGTACGTTCTGCAACGACTGTGAGATTGTCGTTCACGTCTAGGCCGTCGTCGAGCCCGTGAATCGCGATTCGTTCCGAACCGTCGAGGCCGAGCGACTCCCACGAGTCACCGTCGGCGAACTGGAGTGGGAGGACACCCATGCCGACGAGGTTGTCACGAAAGATACGCTCGTAGCTCTCGGCGATGGTCGCTCGAACGCCCAGGAGGTCAGTCCCCTTTGCGGCCCAGTCGCGGCTCGACCCGGTGCCGAGTTCCTCGCCGGCGAACACGACCAGCGGCGTGTCGTCCTCGCGATAGCGGCGGCTCGCTTCGAAGACGGTCGTCTGTTCTTCCGTTGGCTGGTGAATCGTGTAACCACCCTCGACGTCGTCGAGCATCTCGTTCTCGATACGGACGTTGGCGAAGGTGCCGCGCATCATTACCTCGTGGTTGCCCCGGCGAGCGCCGTACGTGTTGAACTCGTGGGGTTCGATGCCCTGTTCGACGAGCCACTCCCCGGCCGGCTGCTCGCGAGAAAACGGTCCCGCTGGACTGATGTGGTCGGTCGTAACCGTGTCACCGAGCAACATGAGCGTCCGAGCGTCCTCGATATCCGCGACGCCCGGTTGCTCCAGCGGGAAATCCTTGAAAAAGGGCGGTTCGCGGATGTACGTCGAAGAATCGTCCCACCCGTAGACATCACCGGTGGGTGCATCGAGCGCTTCCCAGCGCTCGTCCCCCTCGAACACCTCCGCGTACTTCTCCTCGAACATCGACGAGTCGACGCTGTCGTGAACCGCCGCGTGGATCTCGTCGGCGTCAGGCCAGATATCCGAGAGATACACCGGATTGCCGTTGTCATCTGTTCCGAGCGGGTCACGTTCGAGGTCGATATCCATCCGACCAGCAAGGCCGTAGGCGACCACGAGCGGCGGACTGGCGAGATAGTTCGCTCGCACTTTCGGATGGATGCGTGCCTCAAAGTTGCGATTGCCCGAGAGAATGCTCGTCGTCCAGAGGTCCTCGGCATCGATTGCGCGCTCGATGGGCTCGGGGAGCGGCCCGGCGTTGCCGATACAGGTCGTACAGCCGTAGCCGACGACGTTGTAGCCGAGGTCCTCGAGGTACGGGAGCAGTCCCGACGCTTCGAGATATTCGGTGACCACGCGACTGCCCGGGGCCAGACTCGTCTTGACGTACGCAGGGACGTCGAGCCCACGCTCAACAGCGTTGCGAGCGAGGAGGCCCGCCGCGAGCATCACGGACGGATTCGAGGTGTTCGTACAACTGGTGATGGCGCTCACCACGACGCTTCCGTGGCCGATTTCGGTCGTCTCACCGTTCACATCGACTTCGACTCGTTTGGTGAGGTCGCCAACATCCGGTCCCGGAAGGTCGGGGTCAGGTCGATCGGTGTCGGGCGCACTGCTTTCACCGAGCCATCGGGTGAGTGCGTCCTCGTCGACCTCGTCGAGTTCGTCCTCGAATTCGCCGTGGACCAGCCCCCTGAAGTGCGTCTTCATGTCGTCCATCGGGACGCGATCCTGGGGCCGCTTCGGTCCTGCGAGACTCGGCGTGATCGTCGAGAGGTCGAGTTCGACCGTTTCGGTGTACTCGGGGTTCTGTTCACCGAACAGTCCCTGTGCGTCGAGATATTCACGAACGAGGTCGATGTGCTCCTCGTCACGGCCCGTGAGTTCGAGGTAGTCGAGTGTCGCCTCGTCGACGGGGAACATACTGATGGTCGAGCCCTGTTCGGGTGCCATGTTCGCGATGGTCGCCCGATCCGGAACAGTCAGGTTCGACACGCCCGGGCCGAAGAACTCGACGAACCGATCGACGACACCGACCTCGCGAAGCTGTTCAGTGACGTGAAGTACGAGGTCGGTCGCAGTCGCCCCTTCGGGGAGTTCGCCGGTGAGGCGGACGCCGACGACCTCGGGCAGTTTCATCGTGATGGGCTGGCCGAGCATGGCGGCTTCGGCTTCGATGCCGCCGACGCCCCAGCCGACGACGCCGATGCCGCCGATCATCGGCGTGTGACTGTCCGTGCCGACGAGCGTATCCGGGAGCAGCCAGTCGTCCCCACCTTGTTCGCGGGCGTGAACGACCTGTCCGAGGTATTCGAGATTGACCTGGTGGACGATTCCCGTTCCCGGTGGGACGACGCGGAAGTCGTCGAAGGCCTGCTGCGCCCATTTCAGCGCTCGATACCGCTCGCCGTTGCGCTCGTACTCCAGTTCGACGTTCTTCTCGTAGGCGTCCTCGGAGCCGAAATAGTCGACCTGGACGCTGTGGTCGATCACGAGGTCAATTGGAATCTCTGGCTCGACGATCGCGGGGTCCTTGCCTTTCCGGTCAACCGCTGATCGGAGCGCTGCGAGGTCGACGACGGCAGGGACACCAGTGAGGTCCTGGAGGACGACTCGTGAGGGAGTGAACGGGAGTTCGACGTCCGGGACGTCGGGCTGCCACGACGCGACGTGCCGAACGTCGTCGGCGGTGATGGTGTCACCGTCGACGTTCCGGAGGACAGATTCAAGGAGCACTCGGATGCTGACTGGAAGCCGATCCAGTTCGCAAAGGCCCGCTTCCTCGAGAGCGGTGAGGTCCGCCATCCGATAAGACGACCCACCGAACTCGAATTGACGAACAGCGTCAAATGGGTTAGGGTTTGACATGGATTATGATATGGTGAGGGATGGCTTAATCGTGGTCCCGTCAGGAGGTAGGTGCATACGCTCTATACACCCCGAATGGTAAGAACCGGCACGTCCGAGCTTCGGAGAACTCGTTCAGTTACGCTCCCGATGAGCTGTCGTGTAAGGCCAGACCGTCCATGTGTGCCCATCACGACGATATCGATCCCATGTTGATTGCAGTATTCCTCTATTGCCTGATGAGGAACGCCGTGTGTGATCTCAGCAGCGACTGAGATACCGTCGGCAGCTGTCCGGGACTGGACATCTTCGACGACAGTCTCTCCGTTTTGCTCCAGTACTTGTTGCAGTTCGTCCCACGTCCATCCCGGACGAGACGCGTAGGCACCTCTGTCCACTACGTAGAGGGCATGGAGCGTCGCATCGTACGTCCGAGCCAAATCAAGAGCGTGCGTGACTGCCTCTCGTGCGGGCTTACTCCCGTCAGTTGGGACGAGAATATTCTCAAAGCCTCCCTGAATCTCGGATTCTGATAGCGCCTCCGTCAGCTTCGATTTGACACTGAGGACGGGGATATCGACAGTACGTACGATTCGGGTCGTTACACTGCCGAGCAGGACTCGGTCGAGACCAGTGTGTCCTCTGGTTCCCATACAGACGAGGTCGATCCCGGTATCAGTGATGTAGGACGCGATCTCGCGTGCTGGAATGCCACGGCGAACCTCAGTCATCGCATCGAGGCCATGTTCTGCAGCTCGAGTTGCGATCTGCTGGGTGGCGGCATCGCCAGCCTCATACCATGTGTCCGGGAGTGTCTCCAGATCGGTTTCCAGCGCGGTCAGATCCAGCTTTCGTTCGATCGGCGAACTATCGACGACGTGGAGCGCGTGGACGGTTGCGTCGTATCGACGAGCGAGATCAAGTCCGTACTGGATTGCCGGCTCGACGTTTTCGCTGCCATCGGTTGGGATGAGAATATCTGTGTACATGGTTTGATTCTCCGAGTTACCGTGCGAGGGTATTGTACAGCCAGGCGAGAGCATACGCAAGGGCGAAGCTGATCACCGCTGCTTCGACCATGCCAGCTACCGTTCCGACGACGGTCGGCTCGAAGAACAGGTGCCACTGCTCCATCGCCTCGACAGCTCCCTCGTAGACGCCGATCGCTCCGAAGACACCGAGGAGGAGCATCACGATGGCAGAGACGACTGCTGCTGCGCCCGCCAGGGCCAGCGCATTGAGGCGCATCACACTGGTCGTGGATTCCGGATCGTACGTGTCCTGATGAGTGGTCGTCGTGCTCATAACTAGAGATACGCTCCCCTCATTCAATCGGGTTTCTCTTACAATTCGAAAGGGAGAGTCACTCTGGAGACATGGCACGGGAATATGGTGGGAGAAACAGCAGTACAACGCTCATCTTGGTTAGACTTCTATGTCAAAAGAACGAACAACAGCCAGCGAACCGAATCAGTGACGCGCAGCCACTATTGAGCGCGAACGCAGTTCTCGCGGGGTTGACCACAGCTAATAGCCATAGGTACTTTTGAATCCAAGAATTACTCCGTCGAAACACCACCGTTTCCTAAGCGCAATTAACAAAGTAGATGGCTGTGATAGTCTATATATGCAAGCCGCCCTCGTCGACGGAATTCTCGAGTCGCTACGGATCGGCGTCGGCTTCCTCTGGACAGCAGCTTGGGCCATCATCATGGGGCTCGTCATCACGAGTCTCGTCCAGGTCTACGTCTCCAAAGAGCGAATGGCACAGGTGCTCGGAGAGGGAAACCTGAGTGGTCTCACGAAGGCAACAGTGTTCGGCGCTGCGAGCAGTGGGTGTAGCTTCGGTGCGGTCGCCATCGGGAAGGGGCTGTTCAAGAAGGGAGCGCACACGGTGAATTTCCTCGCATTCATGTTCGCCTCGACGAACCTCATCGTCGAGCTCGGGCTGATGATCCTCATCCTGCTTGGCTGGGAGTTTCTGGTTGCAGAACTCCTCGGAGGCGTCATCCTCATCGCCGTCATGGCACTCCTCGTCCATCTGACCCTCCCGGAGAATCTCTTTGAGGAGGTTCGACAGGAACTGAACCGGCACGATCAGGAACATGGCGTCACCGAGGATCCGACGTGTGGAATGGAGGGCAAAGACGAGTACTCGATCACGACCGATGGCGGCGAGACGTTGAAGTTCTGTTCGGAAGGATGCATGGAGACTTATCAACAGGAGGCCGCTAGCAGCGGCGGGTGGCGCGACGAACTCCTTTCGTGGGGTGGCTGGTACAAGATCGGGAACCAGTACCGCAAAGAATGGTCGATGATCTGGAAAGATGTCATCGCGGGTTTTCTCATCTCGGGATTCGTCATCGTGTTCGTCCCCCAGTGGGTCTGGAACACCCTGTTCATCCAGGGCGACGGGCTGCTCGTGAGCGCCGAGAACGCGATTATGGGTGTCACCATCGCCGTCATCAGCTTCGTCGGCAGCATGGGTAACGTCCCGTTCGCCGTCGCCCTCTGGGGCGGCGGAATCAGCTTCGCGGGCGTCATCGCGTTCGTCTATGCCGACCTCATCACCGTCCCCGTCCTGAACGTCTACCGGAAGTACTACGGCTGGAAAGTGATGCTGTACATCCTCGGCATCTTCTTCGTGACCATGGCCTTCACGGGCTTTCTTATGGAAGAACTGTTCGACGCGCTGGGTATCGTTCCGGATCTGGCCGGCGGGCAGACGGCATCCGAACAGACGTACTTCGAATTCAACTACACCTTCTACCTCAACATCATCGCGTTTGCACTCACAGGATTTCTCCTCTACGTCTACCGGAGAGGCCTCGGCGCGCCCGGTCCGTACCGCGACCCCGTCTGTGGGATGCGAACCGACGACAGCGGGCCGAGTCTCACCCACGACGGTGAGACGTACTACTTCTGCTCGAACGCCTGCAAGCGATCATTCGAGAAGCACCCATCCGAATTTGCACATCAGCACCCGCAAGTCTCAGGATCTGGAGGTTCCCAGAGCCATGAGCATCACTAGGCGCTCTGAGACACCAAATGTGTGTTTCAATCGTGCGTGGACTCCGTGCGGATGATACCCGCTACGTTATCCATCTGTGCTGAAACATGTGCGCTCTCGCCTGCGACGTGCGTAATTAGATCATCCAAGGTGATCATGCCGACGACGCTCTCGTCTTCAATGACCGGAACGTGTCGAGCACCAGCATCGTTCATTTGTCTGAGCACTTTTGGGATCTCAGCATCTGCTGATACGGTGAGAGGGTCACGCGTCATTATGTCATTAGCTCGTATGTTGTCTCCGCTCGTCTCGGCAGCGAGCACACTGAACTCACTCTCCTCGGTGAGTAGGTCGGCGATCAGGTCCCGGTCAGTGATGATCCCGGCGAGCTGATCGGCCTCTTCCACCACTACATACCTCGCACACCGCGATTGGGAGATCATCGTGTGCGCGATCTCGGCGACCGTGGCATCGGGGGCGACACGGGCAACCGACTCATCTGCGATTCGCCCGATATCCATCCGGAGGTCCGTGGGCCTAGTTCCCATACTAGCCGGTACGATTCATACCGGGAAATATCTTAGTATTGGCAGGTCACCGTGGATGCCTCACGTCCGGTCGCTATCCGCCAGTTGATAGCTCTGTCATCCCTGTACACATAAGGAACAGGGACGAACTACGGCCCACCGAAGCGTGTACAGTACGGGAAGCATACCGGCCGCGACAACCAGTGTCACTACGAAACCGACTTGTAAGATAATTATCTGTGCCAGTTGAAAAGTGCCTCTCAATAAGTCCGCCAAGACCAATCACAACTGCTACAGCAATGTCTCGCCAACTGTCACTCATGAACGGATGCCACGACACACCGAGGCGGGATGGATGAATCGACGGCGAGCCGATACGGTAGTCGGTGGCCTGGTCGCTGCTGTCCTCATCATCGGCGGTGTACTCAGCTGGCAAGCGTACCAGCAACAGCAAGCGTTCGAGCAGATGGGGTCGATGATGGGAACCTCGATGGGAGCAGTTCACGGCACGAATCCGCTCTGGTACGTCCTCGGAACCATCCTCGTCTCGGTCGTCATCGGCGGGGGATATCTGATGGTTCGCGACGACGTCACCAGCACGGAGGCGGTCGATCGACAAGGGAGCGATGTCTCGGATCAAATCGACCAGGAACGCTCTGAATTCGAATCCGAACCGTCGACCCAGACCGCTCAACCAGGTAACGGCATCAATCCAGAAACTCAGCCTCGGGCCCGCGTACTGGACCTGTTGCCGGACGACGAACGCCGCATCCTCGAACCGGTTCTCTCCTCGCCGGGCATCACGCAAATCGAACTCCGGGATCGGTCGGATTTCTCGAAGAGCAAGGTGAGCCAGACGGTCAGCGCACTCGAGAAGCGTGGCCTGCTATACCGCGAACGTCAGGGGCGGACATACCGGATTTATCCGAGTGACGACTTGAAGCAGACGCAGAGCTAGCATCTGCTAGCACCTGTCGAACAGTTTTGTAGCTGGACGTCGTATCCTCTCACATGTGTAACCGCCACGTCGCTCATATGATTGCGGACTACGAAGCGGCGAGGCTCGACGAGGACGCGGAGGAGACTGACAAATCCGAGTCGCGCGCTGCGGAACAGACGACGAGAAATCAATCCGGATTGCTGACGACTCTCAGAAGCCGCCTCGCTCGATAATCACTAGCCAAGTCGATCTCTTTCCTGTCTCGAAGACTGGGTTAGGGAGCTAATCGGCGGCCTGTGCCTGTCCGCGCGATTGGCTCTGCCCCATCTCGGCGGGGTTCTTCATGCCCTCCTTCACGCCGAAGTAGACGAGGATGGCGTTGACCGGGTACGCAAAGACGAACCCGACTGATAGCGAAAACGCCAGCGCTCCCCAGAACAGGAGATCAGAGATATGGGCCTGACTGGCGATCAGCAGGTCCGTCCCGATAGCAGCGATTTCCATGATGGTGATGCTCGGCGTTTCGCTGTAGAGGGCGTCGAGCATCGCCTCGCCGAAGCCGACGCCCTCCTGCATCAGTGGGCCGACTGTCAGGGCGTAGCCGAACAGGTACGCGAGCGCGAACGTTCCTGCAGCGACGAGGAGGGTACTCTGGAGTGCGAGCAGGCCCGCGAGGAGCGCGAACCCGAGAACTTCACCGGCACCACATCCCGAATAGCAATGAGCGGTCGAGCGGAAGCCACGCCGCCACAGCGAGTCGTTGCTGATCTGGCTGCGGCCGGAGTACCAGTAGATGGCCAGGCCGAACGGTCCGGAGTAGAGGACGACCAGCGTCCAGACGCCTTTCATCAGCGATGGCAGCGCCTGATTCCGCTCGCGGATGTCCCACCAGAGGGTGCCCACGGACGCGACGACGAACAGTGCCCAGACACCCATCACGAGCGGGTCCGACAAAATCGGTTTCATGACGTGACGAACCGGTGCGAGCGCGTGTTCGATTTGTGTGAGGAGTCCGTTGAGTGGCATGGTCACTGGAAGTGGTGCGCGGTACGGAGCAGGATACTCCCGTCAGCCAATCGATGGCCCGGTACAGGCACTGATAGGGGAGGAATACTTTCGGGAGTTGTGGTTAACATTCCAAAGCAAGCCCCACCGTCAGAGTCGGCCCCGCCGCGAACTGGAGACATTCGAGGCGGCCGCCCAGGTCCGGTGAATTCGATGGGGATGAACGTTCCACATCCTGAAAAACGATTAGAACGCCCTATACACGTTCTCGAACGTTCTCCTACGCGAATTCACACCCACGTAGATAACTCCCGAGCGGTTCTACGACTAACCGAGGAGAAAGACAATGACCAACTTCAAACTCGGCGGCTGGCTGCTCGTGGCGCTCGCGATCGTCGGACTCGCGTTCGCCGCTCCCGTGGTCAGCGCACACGGCACCGACACGACCACAGACGGTGCACCCACTGACAATGCTACCGCCGATGACTGGGCGGCCTGGATGGAGGCGCAGATGACTGAGCACATGGGCCCGGGTAGCGTCGAGTGGATGGAGTCGCACATGGGTGTGACCGTCGACGAGATGGCCCAGGACATGGCTGACGACGACTACAACGGCGGGATGTACGGACAGGGCCACTGCTGACGGCCCTGACCGTTTCGATCGCTTCGACCGAATACCACGATTCACCAACGCAAGATAATGA
The DNA here is from genome assembly GCF_032116555.1 of Halobaculum sp. XH14. Taxonomy (NCBI): domain Archaea; kingdom Methanobacteriati; phylum Methanobacteriota; class Halobacteria; order Halobacteriales; family Haloferacaceae; genus Halorarum; species Halorarum halobium. The sequence goes on along the minus strand of NZ_CP134950.1, from coordinate 14,272 downwards.
CGCAACTCACTACACACATCGGACGCACTGCTCGTCGATTCGCGCTACTCGCCGTCCCACTGCTGGTCGCAGCGACTGGAACAGCTGCTGCCCACGGCGGCGGGAGCTACGGCGGCGGCATGATGGGGGGTGACTGGGGCCTCTTCGGCGGAGCGATGGGGCTCTGGGGTCTCCTCTGGATGGGGCTCCTCATCGCCGTCCCGCTCTACCTCGTCTATGCGCTCCTCAACCGAGGATCCGGTGGGACCGAAGAGCAGTCGCTGTCGGTACTCCGTGAGCGCTACGCCCGCGGGGAGCTCTCGGACGACGAATTCGATCGACAGCGAAAACAGCTCGAACGTACCGGATGACCGGAACCGCTGCTGTTCCAACCGGTGCACCACACTTCCAACGCTCGCCGTTGCGGCACCCAACCGTTAACCCCGTAGACGGGGTATGATACTTCATGGAATACACAATACAGACTTCAGTCACCGGTGAGTTCGACGACGTCGTCGACACGACGATTGCGGCGCTCAAAGACGAAGGATTCGGCGTCCTCTGTGACATCGACGTCCAAGCGACGCTCGAGGAGAAACTCGGCGAGGAGTTTCGACAGTACCGCATCCTCGGTGCGTGCAACCCGGGGCTGGCACACGAGGGCCTGAACGAAGAGATCGAACTCGGCGCACTCCTCCCGTGTAACGTCATCGTCTACGAAACCGACGACGGCGAGGTCATGGTGAGTGCCGTCGACCCACAACAGCTCGTCGGCATCGCCGACAACGAGGCACTCGACTCGATCGCGAACGAGGTCCACGACCGGTTCGAACGCGTTCTCGTCAGTGTCGCGGACGAACTCGAATCATCGACGGAAATCTGAACCATGACATCATCAAACCAACTCGACACCACAACCATCGTCCTCCTCATCCTCGGGGCGATCATTGTCCTCCCCTTGCTCACGATGGGGATGGGATTCGGCGGGATGATGGGATACGGTGGAATGATGGGTGGATACGGGACGACCAGTGGCTGGTGGCCACTCGTCGGGATGCTCGTCCAGCTGGTCTTCCTCCTCCTCCTGCTTGGTGGCGGATATCTCGTCTTCCGTCGCGTGACGGCATCGCAGTCGTCGCGGAATCCCGCAATGGAGGAGCTGCGTATGGCATACGCCCGCGGAGATCTCACCGAGGAAGAGTTCGAGGCGCGTCGGAACAAGCTCGAACGCTCGGAGTGACGGTCCGACCACCAACCTCCGGCGTTACTCACGTCCGCCCCCTTGGAATCCGGAATCTGTGACCCTCACAGCTTTCGGATGTAAATAGAAATGTGCTAAAGGCACAAGACCATACTAGCTACTATGACGGAAGTTATCCTGTTCACGCAGGAGACCTGTGGAGCGTGCGCAACGCAACGAGAGAAAAACGAGGGCCTCGAAGATGCGTATCCGGGTGTCAAGTTCCGGGAGGTCGACATTCAGACCGATCTGGAGACGGCCGAAGAGTACGGTGTCCGAAAGACGCCAACGACGCTCGTGTATGCGAACGGGGAACAGACGGCCGAGTTCATCGGCATCGTCGACCGGGACGAATTGGAGGCTGCCATCGAGAGCGCCGGCCAGCAATCGCCCGGACTCGCGAACCGGCTCGCCAGCATCATCCGTGGATAACAGAAGCCAACCAGCTACAATGACAGACTACAGTAGACGCCAGTTCCTGGGAGCGCTCGGTGCTGGCACAGTCGCGAGTGCGGGATTCACCCAACCAGTCGCCGCACAGGAGACGCCCGTCGTGAAGATGGGCAACAACTACTTCGACCCGATCGGACTCCACGTCGAACCCGGCACGACCGTTCGCTTCGAGCTAGCGGCCGGAGCCCACTCGGCGACCGCCTACGAGGACCGGATTCCATCCGACGCCAGCGCATTCGACAGCGGGACCATCTCGCAGGGGAGCTTCGAGCACACGTTCGAAGAGCCAGGCACGTACGACTACTACTGCATCCCGCACAAGACGGTCGGCATGGTCGGTCGCATCGTCGTTGGTAGCCCTGGCGGTCCAGCTGAAGACAGCCCGATACCGGACGGCGAGGTCCCCGACAGCGAGACGATTGTTCAGAACGGCGCCGTGGCCATCGGCTCGGACGTCGACGGAAGCGGGAGCACCGATAGCGGCATGATGGGGCCCGGCGGAGGGGGCATGATGGGTGGCTCGAGGGGCGGATGGGGCGGCGTCCCGTTCGTCGGCGGGGCACTCGGAATGCTGGGACTGATCGGTGGACTCCTCTACTGGGCACTGGGTCGAGGTGACGCTCCTTCCCGGAGTGATACGTCTGCGATGGAAACCCTCCAACGCCGTTACGCACGAGGTGAGATCGACGAAGAAGAGTTCCAGCAGCGTCGTGAACGGTTGGAGGACAGGCAAGACGACCGTTCCCTGTGAGGTGAGTCAACAAACCCCTTCGGGGAGACGTCTGTAAATTCGTCCGTCTGCGGAGGTTGCCCTCTTTCGATTGCGTCGTCACGTCGCTCGAGTTCCTCGGTAGTACACCCAAATAGCGAGGAGTCCGACGACGAGGAGGTAGCCGAATCCCCAACCGAGCGACATAGCAGTATCGAGGTCCGTCGTGAGTCCGGTATCGACCATCACCCGGACAGGATGATACCCTGGGAAGAGTTTCATCCACCACTCGGGTTCCGACTGGACGAACAGCGGGTCCTGGAAGAGACCGATGTCGATCATCGGGAGGATCAACATGATCCACAGGCCGGCCAGACGGTTGAAGACGGCGCCGACGAGCATCCCAATAAGTCCGTAGGTAACTGAAAGGATGACCATCGCGGCGACGAACCACCACAGCTGTTCGGGCTGGAAGTCAACGAGCATCACGCCCACGGAAACGCCGACAACGACAAGCGTGATCACGGCGAGGACGCCGAACCGTGCGGCGATAACCTCGCGGGCGCGATAGCCGACGACCGCGAGGCGGCCGTCCGTATCTCTCGCCTCGCGCATCAGGAACAGGCCGGCCAAGCCAGCGATAAACGAGCTCGTGATCGGTGTCATGATCACGCCATGGACCTCGGGCATCCCTCGCATCACGGTCGTCGTCTCGCCGTCGACGAGCGTCCGGACCGGCATTTGGACGTCCTGGGTGACCGCAAAGGCGAGCGTGATGAACGACACTGGGAGAATCACCAGGAGCGCCACGAGGACGTAGTTACGGGCGTGTTCCCGGAGCCCGATACCGAACGCCGTGGCCGTTCGATTCACGCTGACCACCCCCCAGACGTGCGCATCGTCGCACCGAATACGGCAGTCACGAGGACGAGCAACACGAGAACGTATCCGCCAACGAAGGCGAGGTCGCCCGCCGCGAACGTGCCGTCGAAGACGGCCGACTGGAGAAGTTCTTTCGGATGATACAGCGGGAAGTACTGGACGAAGTCGGGGACATCCGCGGCGAGCGGGCTGTCGCCACTGAGGAACGCGTCCATCATCGCGAGGAACACGACGACGAGCGACCCCTCGAACAGCCGCGGAAGCACTGCGCCGACGAGCGCACCGAGGAAGGCGTAGACGACGCCCGCGAGCGCGAGGAACGCGAACACGAGCAGCGGTGCCTCGGGTTCGACGGTCAGCCAGAGGACCCCGAAGTTCACCCCCGCGACGACAATCGTGACACCCGCGAGAGTCGCCAGCCGCGTCGCAAGTAACGTCCTCGGCGAGTACCCGGTCTGGACGAGCCGTCGGTCGGCCTCCCGGGCACTGATCATCTGGACCAGACCCATCAGCCCAGCGATGATGGCGACGCCGAAGATTGCGCCGAGGACGCGCCCGAGATCGAGCGGAATCGCCTCGATGGTCGGCATCGGCGGTAGCCCCGCCATCGCCTGTCCCCACCCCTCGATGACCACGAGCGGCAGCACCAGCGCGAGGACCACGTTCAGGGGCGTCCTGAGGAACGTCCTAACGTTTGATCGAATGCCCACGGCGAACCTATTCATCGTCTCCCTCCCGGTCGCTTCGGAGTTCGCTCTCAGTTTCGTCGTCGGTCACGTCGTGAACCAGTCCGTTCCGCACCTCGAAGACGCGGTCGAGGCGACTCCGTTCCTCGATGAGGTGAGAGATCATGACGACGGCAGTGCCGTCGTCCGCGAGGTCCTGTGCCATGTCCCAGAATCGCAGGTAAGTCTCCCAGTCGAACCCGGTGTAGGGTTCGTCGAGCATGAGAACGTCCGGGTCGTGCATCAACGCGATGCTGAGGTTGACCTTCTGTCGGTTCCCACCGCTAAGCTGGTCGACCCGGTAGTCAAGGTACTGCTCGAAGTCGAGTTCGTCCGCCAGTCTTTGCTTCGCCGCGTCGATCTCCTCGCGACTCATCCCGTACCCGGCGCCGAAGAGCCGGAAGGTTTCAGAGACGGTCAACCGATCGTAGAGCAGGGGTTCCTGCGGACACCATCCGACGGTTCCATACCGTTCGACCGTGCCCGCGTCGTGGTCGAGAACCCCGACGAGAATCTTCATCAGCGTGGACTTGCCCGACCCATTCTCGCCGACGATGCCGACGATCTCGCCGGCACGGACCTCGATATCCGCACCGGTGAGAACGGGCGTCGACCGTCCCAACGGAAGTCGTGACCCGTAGGTTTTCTCGAGAACGTTGCCTCGAACGAGCGTCTTGCTACCATCGACCGTCTCCGTGGGCGCCGTGGTCATTTCCATACGTGGAAAGACGTTCTACTCATTCAATCGAATTGTTGTTAAGAATCGAAAGTTAACCCCGTCAAATTACCCTGAGATCGGGTTGTATCACGAAGAGAGCAATGGATAGCCAACGATTTGGCATTCCTTTTGTCTCCAAACAGGAGTAGACTTGGTCGGTAGCCGTCATGAAAATCAGACATCTATCAGGCCCCGAACATAGTGTTGATGCGGTTTTCAAGTCAGGGTTCGAGTATCCATGGATCAGTGCTACATCTGTGACTCGGAATGCGCTCGCGACGATGAGGTGTTCGTCTGCGAGCACTGCGGGATCTCCTGCCACCGACACTGTATGGCGGAATACGACACCGATGTCTGCCCGAAGTGTGTCGGCGAGCCGATGATCGGAGCGATCGAGTTCTAGTCGTTCCTTGTCACTCACACACCGCCTTCAGCCCGGAGGCGGAGTATATCGATGGTCAGCTGGCGAAATGCGTTTTTGACTCGTGCCCGTAGCACAGGTATGTCTACGACCGTCGAACTCCCCAACGTTGATGAGACGTGCGCCTACTGCAGGTCGCGTATCTTCGACCACGACCCGATCTGTGTGCGCGACTGTACCGACGACTGCGGGTCGCCGACCTACTTCTGCAACTACGCGTGTCTCTCGACCTACGTTGACGAAAACAACTTGACGACTGGCAACGCGTGTGAGTGGTCGCCCGACGACCCCGACTGCTGCTGAGTGGATTCGCCCCAAGCAAGACACAGAGCGACGTATTAGCCGCCACCCAACCTAGGAACCACCAACGGAGCAGTACTGGCCGTCCAACTTTATGAATGCAGCCAACGAAGTCCGTAGTGGTTCACTATGTCAAAAGAGCGCACGTCCGACGGCCTGCTCCGCATCGTCCTGATCGTCCTCGCGGTGATCGTCCTGTTCCCGCTGTTGATGATGGTGTTCGCGATGCCGATGATGGGCATGATGGGCTGGTGGTGGGGTGGTGGCATGGCCGGCGGCCTCTCACCGCTGTGGGGTATCGGAATGATGCTCGTCTGGCTCGTTGTCCTCGTCGGCATCGGCTACCTCCTCTATCGCGGCCTCGTCGGTGGTGTCGGGTCGTCGCTGACCAGCGATAGAGCACTCGAGGAACTCCGAGTGGCGTACGCTCGTGGCGACCTCTCCGACGAGGAGTTCGAGGAACGGCGTGCGAAACTCACCCGCGAGGAGTCGCAGTAGTCTGCAATCATGTCCTCGACAGTACAGCGACGCGAGTTTCTCACTGCGCTCGGAGCCGGCACCGCAGGTCTCTCCGGATGCGTTGGAAATCTCCCGGGCAGTGGCGACGGCGTCGACAGGACGATCTACGTCGGAGGCTACCACTGGGGCTTCGTTATCATCGGTGCGAGTCTGTTCGCCTACGACGTTCTCAAGAAACGCTTCGTCCGCCGTGACGAACCTGATTCCATCTCTGACGGAACGATCATCTCCCGGCGAATCTTCGCCGAAGGAGACGCGGGTTCCGAACTCGACAACGATTAACGCCCCCAATCACTCGTGTTTCGACGATATCGACGCTGTTAACGTTCTCTTCACGGCGTGCGATTTCATCTGCCAATTCGTTTCACCCGGGTGATCGTGCGCGACACGGGGAACACGGGTCCTGAATGGGGTGACCAGAAGATCCAACAACAACGGAGTCTCTCACCATGGACCGAGTCAGTAAATATCGTTATGAGTCACTGGCGTCGCTTACGATTCCCGCTGAGCGCGGACGAACGCTCGCCGCAGGACGGTCAGCAGGACGTACGTCTCGTACTTCTGGTTCCGACAGTGGTCACACGGCTGCATCTCCGTTGTGATCTCCTCGATAGATTCCTCGTACTCCTCCGTGAGATGGTTCAGTGCCTCCGTGACCTGCGGCTGGATAGCATCCGTCATCTCCTCCACGGCGGCATCAGCCGAACCCGGTAGTGAGTACGAGAGGACGATCGTGTTCGCGTGGTAGTACTTCGTCGTGCCGCCACGCCCCTCCTCAAAGCGGACGACGTCTACGAGCCCGGAATCGCGGAGTTCGTTGATGTGGTGCCGAACGGTGTTTTCGGTCCGCTCGATCCCTCGCTCGGTAAGTCGGTCGTGAACCTCGCCTGCCGTCCGTGCCTCATCGGCCAGTATGTCGAGGATCATCGCCCGCATCGGTTCGTCGATGGCGTCCGAGACGCGGGTATCCCTGATCGCGATGTCGTCGAGATGGTGGTCGGCGCCGGAACTGCTCATAGTGGGACTGCGAGACACGCGCGGGAAAAGGTAGCGGAGCATACGGCTGTCGAACGATTCGGCCGGGTGGCTGATCCTGTGGTCGGAGCGTGGAGAAGTCCTATACGACTCGTTTGACTGTTCCAACGCCCCATATTCCTATTCAAACATATCATCTAAAAAATATATATGGCAGTCCGGGTGCTACGTAGAACTGTGATGAACGAGACAACCCAACTCCGCGTGATGGACTTCGACTGCCCGACCTGCGCGAGCACCGTCGAACGCGCCCTCTCGAACGTCAACGGCGTCCAGAACGTGGAAGTCCACTACACGACCGGCCGGGTCGAGATCGAGTACGACGACAACGTCGCTGACCCCGACGCCTTCGCACAGGCCATCGAAAACCAGGGCTACACGCCCCAGCCCGCCTAGACCAATGAACGCACAAACGATCACCCAGTACTACCGGAAGAACCGGAAGGCCATCGTTACGGCGTCCAGCGGCCTGCTCTACGGTGCCGGCTGGAGCCTCGGCCACTTCACCGGCTTCAATACAGCGAGTGCCGGTATTCTCATCCTCGCGGCGATCATCGGCGGCTACGACATCGCCAAGACCGCCTACTACGAGGTCACCAACCGAACACTCGGCATCAAGACGCTCGTGACCTTGGCGGCCATTGGTGCCATCGTCATCGGCGAATACTGGGAAGCTGCCGCCGTCGTCTTCCTGTTCAGCCTCGGCAGCTACCTGGAAGGCCGGACAATGCGGAAGACCCGGACGGCCCTCCAGGAACTCCTGGAGATGACGCCCGACACGGCCACAGTACGCCGCGACGGAGACCTCCAAGAAGTACCTGCTCACGACGTCGAGGAGGGTGAAGTCGTCCTCGTGAAGCCGGGTGGGAAGATTCCGGTCGATGGGACCGTCGTCGACGGCGAGAGTGCCATCAACCAGGCGCCAGTCACCGGCGAGAGCGCCCCCGTCCACAAGGCCTACGGCGACGAAGTCTACGCCGGGACGGTCAACCAAGAAGGGGCGCTTGAAGTCCGAACGACGGGTGCGGGCTCGGATACGACGCTCGAACGCATCATCCGCCGCGTCGAGAAGGCCCAGGAGGCGCAGTCGCCAACGGAGAATCTCATCGACCGGTTCGCGAAGTACTACACGCCCGGCGTCATCGTGCTGGCGATCGGCGCATACGCGGTCACACAGAATGCGATCCTGTCGTTGACCCTGCTGGTTATCGGCTGTCCGGGTGCGCTGGTCATCGGACCGCCGGTCAGCATCGTCTCGGCTATCGGTAACGCCGCTCGGTCTGGCGTGCTGATGAAGGGCGGTGAACACCTCGAGCGCTCCGGCAAAATCGACCTCGTCGCCTTCGACAAGACGGGGACGCTCACGAAGGGCGAGACCACCGTCGCGGACGTCGAGGGGTTCGGCGTCGCCGACGACGAGGTCCTCTCGCTCGCGGCGACCGCCGAGAAGAAGAGCGAACATCACCTCGCCGACGCCATCGTCGACGCAGCACGCGACCGTCCGACCGCCGCAACCGATGGCGGAGCGGCGGTCGCCCATTCCGACGACGCGAACGCCGAACGCCGGTCGGTTCCAGATCCGGATGACTTCGACGTGGTCGCCGGGAAAGGTGTCGTCGCCCACGCAGACGGTCAGGAGCTCGTCGTTGGTAACCGGGCGTTGCTCGACGACCGCGGCATCGACGTTCCGGCTCATGTCGCCGAGTACGTCCGTAACCGTGAGGAGCGTGGTGAGACGGCCGTCCACGTCGTGCGGGACGGCAGCGTCATCGGCGTGATCGCCATGCGCGACGAACTCCGAGAGGTCGCTCCTGGCGTCGTTGCGGCGCTGCAGGATGCCAGCATCCAGACCGTGATGCTCACCGGCGACAACGAGCGGACGGCAGCTGCCGTCGCAGGGGAGGTGGGCATCGACGACTACCGCGCCGAACTCCTCCCCGAGGACAAACAGACCGTCATCGAAGAATACCAGTCCGACGGCCACGTCGTCGCGATGGTCGGCGACGGCATCAACGACGCGCCGTCGCTGGCGACCGCCGACGTCGGTATTGCGATGGGCGCAGCCGGCACGGACACCGCCATCGAGACGGCGGACATGGCGCTGATGGCCGACGACCTCGAACGCATCCCGTACGCGGTCAAACTGAGCAAGGCGACGCGCTGGAACGTCCTCGAGAACGTCGGGCTCGCGGTGCTGACCGTGACTGTCCTGCTCGCGGGCGTGCTCACGAGCTACGTTACGCTCGCCGCTGGGATGCTGGTCCACGAGGCCAGCGTTCTCCTCGTTATCCTCAACGGGATGCGACTGCTCCGACACTAACCACCACAACCAATGACAACTAATTCAACTTCGACTGACGCGACTCCCACTGGTACCGACTGGCAGGTCGACTACGAGGTCGACCCGATCGAGATCCGTGACCCCGTCGCGGAAGCCCTCGGCGTCCTCGAACCGGGCGACCCGTTCGTCATCACGTACGCGGACGCGGTGAAAGAGGCCGGGCACTCCTGCCCGACTGCCTCGGGCGCCTACCGAATCGTCCAGTTCGGGCTCGACGCCCTGTATTCCGACGACTATCCAGTTCGGAGCGAAATCGAGGTACAGGCGGCCGGCCCGCAGGACGATGCTGCGTACGGCGTGATGAGCCGCATCATCTCGTACGTCACTGGCGCGACCGAAGACGACGGATTCAGCGGGCTCGCCGGCGGCTACGGCGGCCGCCGCGACCTTCTCGTCTTCGACGCGTTCGACCCGGACACGGCGGAGCCGACGTTCCGGTTCCGGCGAACCGACACAGACGAGACCGTCGAAGTGACCTACCACGTCAGCGACGTTCCTGACGGTGGACCCGCAATCGGGAACCTCCAGGGGATTCTCGACGAATCGGCAAGCCACCAGCACCGAGAGGCCTTCGCTGACGCCTGGCACCGCCGGGTACAGACTGTCCTCAGCGACGACACGCTGTTTACCGTCGAAGCAGTGTGAACGCGACGGTCTCCCCCCACACTCGAAATAAGTTACTGCGGTACACTATCGATCTTCTCGAGCGCCTCAGTTGCAACGTCCCCTAGCTCGCCTGCCTCAATATGCGAATAGCGCTCACGAACCATCTCCTCAGAGTTGTCTAAGTACCGAGCAGCGACAGTGTACCCAAACGCGCGGACAAGCACCTCACCCATCCCTCGGCGACCACCGTGCGGGGCAAGATAATCGTGTTTCGGATGGTCGATGTCAATCTCTGCGGCCTCTGAGAGCCGTTGAAGATTCGATCGTGCGCCATCCGTCGTGATCGACGGCGGCCGGATATCCCCCTCAAGTGTCAAGAGAAGGTCGCGAGCGTACTTTTCACGACGCTCGGTAATCGATTCTGGGCGTTCCCCTCGTTCGGCTAGTTCTTCCTGGACGAGCTCTGCGAGCGTCCGTTGGTCGAATGTCGGAAACACCGGCCAGCGCTCCGTCGGCGGGTCCATCAGCTGGCGATAGCTTCGCAGCGGAGAGATTACCGGGTCGGGGAGACTGGCGGCGTCCCACTGCTGTTTCTTCCGGTAGACGTCCATACTCCCGTCGTCGAGCGAGAGGTCCTCCCAGCGGACGCCGCGCCGACGCGGGTCGTTCGGATCCCGTAGGAGTTCCCCGACCCGAACGGCGGTGTACGCGAGAACGAACACCAGAGCTCGGTCACGAGCCGCCTTCAGCGCCGCGTAGCGTCCTCGCTGCTTGTCGAGGGGGTCAGTTTCCTCCGGGAGTGTCGTGTACACCTCGACGGCGTCGCGGGCCCGTTCGTCGACGTGGCGCTGTTCGGACGTCCAGCTGCTGGTCGCCGGGCTTGCGGCCGTCGTCCTCCGGCAGTGGCGCCATCGCACTCGCCCGCTGCGCGTAATGCGCCTCGAGATAGCCCTCGTTGACGCACCAGCCACACCACAAATTTGTATAGCGGTATATAATTTATGAGTTGGCTAAAATGGCGCATTCTTGGGTTTGGACGTGTTTATCGCCGGTTTAGAGATTCAAATCGAGCCAGTAGAGCGTTTACGTTTAGTGCGATAAACGTAAACAGATTCAAGGGGGTGGCCGCCGTCTGCCACAGCGAACCCAATGCCTCCGCTCAAACCCCGGGATACAACCACTCAGAACGGCCCTGCGCGATATCGGCGCCTGTCGGCTCGTTCCCGAGAACCAACCCCACCCGAATTTGACTACAGCGAGGGATCGCGATGAGTTCCGACGAGAAGCATTCGCACTCAGGTGACGAACGCGGCGCAGCGGTACCTCTCGTCGATGTTCTCGAAGATTACCTCTCGGACAAGGGGAAGGGGCGCAACGGCGAGAGCGGACAGTATCGACGACATGCTGAACGCGAGGTGAATCGGCTCATCGAATTTCTTGCGGAGGATCGTTCGTCGTCATCGGTGACGTTTGAGGAGCTGTCCGTCGGTGATCTTCGTGAGTACGCGCGGTATCTTGCTCGGCAGGGGTGGACCGAGGGCACGGTACAGAATTACTACGCTCACGTCTCCGGATTTTGCGGTTGGGCGGCTCGCGAAGGCTATCTCTCGGGGAACATCGCCCAGCGACGCCGGGCGAAAGAGCCACTCCCCGAGGATACAGGTCGGAAGAGCGGAGAACAACAGGCCTGGTCGGCCGAGCATCGAGCACGTCTCCTGGAGTATGTGAACAAACAAGCACACGATGCCATCGACGCTGTCGCGGAGGACCGCCAAACGGCGATCAAGGCGACTCGTGATCGGGCACTCGTCTACATCCTTTGCTTCACAGGGGTTCGCGGCGCCGAGGTCCTCGCCGATGGAAACGACGATCGGCGCGGACGTGATGGATTGCGGTGGTCGGATGTCTCGTTCGAGGACAACAACATCCAGGTGCTCGGAAAAACGGGGAAATGGGATGACCGACCGCTACCAGACCCTGCTGTTCCTCCACTGGAGCGGCTGAAGCGCATCACAGACGCGTCAAGCGAGGAGTGGCCGGTGTTCCCGACCCTGGACTACCCGACACTGGTGGAGACGTTTGCCCAGACGATGACCGCCCGAAGATATGACCCGGCTGAAGTCGAGTCTATTCGCACAGAGAAAGTGAATGACGGCGAGGCGTCACCTCTCGAACTGCTTGCTGACTATGGTATCGAACCGCCTGCATTAACGACGCACGGCGCTCGCGAGGTCCTAAAACGACTCACGGCGGACGCGGACATCGACCTCGACGATAAACACGGGTATCTAGCTCCACACGGCGCTCGTCGTGGTGTCGGTGAGGTGCTCGTCCGGGCGTACGGTCACGCCGAGGCGGCCCGATACCTAGACAACTCCGAAGAGATCGTTCGCGAGCATTACTCGCACATTGAGGCGGGTGAGCTGGCTGAACGCGCTGAAGCCGCCTTCGCCGAGCACGATCAAGAGCTGCGAGGTCAACACGACGCCGGCGACGAGCCAACTTCCCACCCGGTCGACGAGTGACTCAGCCGGTGCTGCAGCTGCTGTATACCGATTTGTCGCAGTCAAACTTCCGAGGAGGATCTAGGGGAGAGAGGAGAGCGCGAATCTCGACGCTTGCGGGTTATTTATCCAGATATTCGATTCCCCACTCACGGAGTGTCTCGGCGACGAGTTCGGGGTGTTCCTGTGCGACTACCATCGCAGCTTCGCGCGCGTCACCCTTGTACACAGGACCATCAACGAGGTCTTGCAGGTCGTTCAAGAAGTCCTCTTCACCCTCTTTGACAAAGGGACGAACCTCGAGCAGCAGTTGCTTGGTTCGGTCCGCGTTCACCGACGCACCGCGCATCTGCCGTTGCACGAGGTACGGAAGGTCATCCAGATCGAAATCGCCCGACTGGGACGGTGTCACCGCCTGTGATTGGGTCTCTTCCTGTGGCATTTCCTCCGAAGATGGGGGCTTTGTGGTCGGATCGGATTCCGTCGGTGCGTCGGGTTGCGTCTCCGTCTCTGCTGCTCTCTCCTCCCTCTCCGATTCGGATGCTTCGGTCTCGTCCGTCTCTTCGGGCTCCTCGTCCGACTCCTCGTCGAAATCGAGGCTCCCAGTTCCCTTCTTCAACCCCGCCATTAGGACATCACCTCCGCGTCCTCAATGTTGAGTTCCGGCTCCTGAGGGGGTTCGACGCCGAACTCATCGGTGAGGTAGCTGGCAATATCGAGAATGGTCTCGAGCGTCTCGACTTCGCGCTCGCGGAGGCGACGGGTTCCCGCCTCCCCGTTGTGCCACGCTTCCTCGACGACTTTGAACGCCGTGCCTTGGGCATCCCACATCTCGTCCATCATACTTTGTCGCTCGCCAATCGTCGCGGCGATACCGTATTCATCTTCCATTTCTTCGATGTAGCGGTTGTGTGTGCTGGTTGTACCGGCACCCGAGAGGATGACTGCGGCGACGCCGACGTCGATCCCCAGGTTCTCACTCATACTCTCTAAGAGCCCTGCGAGCCCTTCGAGGCTCTTGTTGCCCTTTCCAGCGGGTTTACTCGGTGATACGAGTGTTCGAGTGGCATAGATGGCGTTATACAGCATAATCTCAGCACGAGCGTTCGGGTCGATGATGACGACGTCGTAGTCGTCCTGGACGTTGTTCTCCTCCCAGAGGACGTTATAGAGCTGCTCGTACCGGTTGAATTCGTCGCCCATATTCTCCTCGAAGCGTTCACGTTGGAGGAGAAGTTCGGTGAATTCCTCGAGCATATCGTGCGCCGGGAGGACGTCGACTCCCTCGTCGGTGCTGCGAATGAGGTCCTCGAAGTCACCGTCGGGTCGTCCGAGGACGTGTCGGACGAGATTGTCTGCCTCGGGATCGTCACGCCCCTCCTCAACATCGAAGAGGTAGGTGAGATTGGCGGCCTGGTGGTCGAGATCGATGACGAGGACATCGAATCCCTGTCGAGCGTGAGCCTCGGCGAGGTTCGCTGTCCACGTTGTTTTGTGGATTCCCCCTGATTCCGAGTAGATGGTATAGGTGATGGGCATGTGTTCTCCACATCGGTCGTTCGCATAATAAAGGTACGTCAGACATACGGCTAACCCATTCACCTAATTCATCCACATAATTTACTTACCTAATCAATAGATCCAATTACCCCACCCAATGTATGTTGATAATGGTTTTAGAGAATCCATCCACCCACCAGGAGGCACTACATTCAGATTATAAATTCAGATTAGGTTATCACATAATACACCCAAGTAGGACAGTAGGGCGTTAATACAGGACTTTCGTGGAGCCTCCCGAGAACCACCCACCAGATAGAATATTAGGTGAATTGATTAG